>NZ_JCBCCK010000015.1:0-23575 GCF_059864935.1 Planktosalinus sp. | reverse complement strand
AACAGTGGTATCTCCTCTATTGATTCTGGAAATATCTGAATCTGGTATATAAGTTGACATCGATTGATTCACGACATCAAATATTTTTTTTAACTGCTCGTGATAGTCTGTTCTACTTTCATACTGAATATTGTATGTGGTACCAAAGGCTTCGCCAACGTTTTGGATAATGTGTACCTCATTTCTATCTGACTTGCAGGATATAAAAAGGAGGATGGCAAAAACTGCAATTAATTTTTTCATTTTTAATATTTTAAAAAGTGATTTCCCGTAGGCCGTGATAAATCACGCTGTAATCTTCATCTTTTACGATGGGCTGTTGGTAGTTGCTACCGTGACCGAGACCCACGCCTGCATAATAGGTTTTGGCCTCAAATTTATCGGCGTGTTCTTTTATTTTTTTCATAAAAGCCTGGTCATATTCCTGAACGGGATCAGGATAAGTAATGGCCCTTACTATGACAAAATGAAGCGTTTTTTCTTTCAACGCCACAAATTGTGGATTCTTTTTTAAATCTGAATTGACCCCCATAAATTCAAAGCCCTGCTCTTCAAGGTCTTTGCCCACGATATTCATCGCCAGGTTGTGGAGTTCTTGTTCTGTGAGGGGTAGTGACATTATCCTTTGTTTGCTGTTGCAAAATTAATTTAATAATAATGCGATACCAAATATAAAAAGCATAATAATAAAAGCCCAAGAACTAACATAACTTAACCATGATGCAGCACTGTGATTCTTCATCTTGGATGGTTCTTTGAAGTGGATTCGCAATACCAACAATAAAATTGATATCAGAATAATTATGATACCATAGAAAAAGCTGTCTTCTAAAATTTGTTCTATCATAAACTTTTTCATCAAAATAATTAATCTTCTAACAATTCTAAATAAAAGGCATAAATAAATCGTGTTTTATAAAACTACAAAATTTTCCTCATAAAAAAACCGACACTTTAAAAGTATCGGTTTTTTTTAATTTTATCTAATTGAAGTTTATCCCCCAAAGTCATCAAAGCGGATATTTTCATCGGGAATACCGAAGTCTTCACCCATTTTTTGAACAGCCTGGTTCATTAACGGTGGTCCGCAGAAATACAATTCTATTTCTTCCGGCTCTTCGTGTTTGCTCAGGTAATTGTCGATTACCACCTGGTGGATAAATCCAATAAATCCGTCGCCTTCACCGTCGATACCGTCTTTTACTTTCCAGTTGTCTTCTTCCATGGGCTCAGAAAGTGCCATATAAAATTTGAAGTTAGGGAAGTCTTTCTCCAGGTTTTTAAAGTGGCCAACGTAGAACAATTCTCTTTTTGAACGTCCACCATACCAGTAAGTTACTTTTCTTCCGGTTTTCAAAGTGCGGAATAGGTGATACAGGTGTGAGCGCATCGGGGCCATACCGGCACCTCCACCCACATAAAGCATTTCGGCTTCACTTTCGTTAATAAAGAATTCACCATATGGTCCTGAAATAACAACTTTATCACCCGGTTTTTGAGCAAAGATGTAAGTAGAAGCAATACCCGGGTTTACATTCATCCAGGTGTTTTTAGCCCTGTCCCACGGTGGAGTGGCAATACGCACGTTCAACATAATTTCACGTCCCTCGGCCGGGTAAGAAGCCATTGAGTAGGCACGCTCCACGGTTTCTGTGTTTTTCATAACTAATGGCCAAAGCTTGAATTTGTCCCATTCATCCTGAAATTTATCAGGTTTATCATGTTCCTCGGGATGTGCTGTAATATCGATGTCAGAATATTTTATTTCACAAGGTGGGATTTCAATCTGAATATAACCCCCTGCTTTGTAATTCATATCTTCAGGAATTTCTACAACAAACTCCTTGATAAAAGAGGCAACGTTATAGTTACGGGTAACCACGGCTTCCCATTTTTTAATACCAAACACTTCTTCAGGAATAGTGATGACCATATCCTGTTTAACTTTTACCTGACAGGAAAGTCTCATGCCTTCTTTTAATTCTTTTCTTGAAAAGTGTGGCGTTTCTGTGGGAAGTGCTTCACCGCCGCCTTCAAGGACGTGGCACTCACATTGAATGCAGGTTCCACCACCACCACAAGCCGATGGTAAAAATATTTTTTCTGAACTTAACGTTGTCAACAATGTATTACCGGAATCTACTTCCAATACTTTTTCGCCATTAATGGTAATTTTAACCGGTCCTGACGGGGATAGTTTTTCTTTTACAAAAATCAGTAGGCTCACTAAAAGTAATACCAATACTAAAAATGCTACAACTGTTGCAATAATAACACCTAATGTACTTGCTGCTAATATCATAATACTAATTTGTTTCTTCTTGAGGGGTTTCTTCGTTTACATCATCAGAGGTTTCATCAGAGGTTTCATCTGAACTTTCAGGACTTTCATAACCTGCTGCACTGTCTTCACTATACTCAGTATTTGAATCTGAAGACAATTGCAACACCTGGGCAGCATCGCCTGAACCTCCATCGTCACCTCCGGTTAACATTCCACCAAAACTCATAAATCCTATGGCCATTAGACCGGTGATGATGAATGTAATTCCTAATCCTCTAAGGGCAGGAGGCACATTTGAGTAACGTATTTTTTCGCGTATAGCGGCAATGGTCAAAATAGCAAGGAAAAACCCAATACCTGAACTCACCCCATAATTAAGTGCCAAATCGATAGTGGCTATCTGACGTGACTGCATAAACAAAGAGCCCCCCAGAATCGCGCAGTTTACAGCAATAAGCGGAAGGAAAATACCCAGTGAGTTATACAAGGCCGGGGCGAATTTTTCAACCACAATTTCCACCAGCTGAACCATAGTTGCAATGGTGGCGATAAACATGATGAATGACAGGAAGCTCAAATCAAATGAAGCATACTCAGGGCCCAACCATTCCAAAGCACCATCACGTAAGATGTATTGATCCAACAACCAGTTTAACGGAACCGTAATACCCAGTACAAAGATTACCGCGGCACCAAGACCAACAGCTGTGGTCACTTTTTTAGAAACTGCCAGGTATGAACACATTCCCAAGAATGTGGCAAATACCATATTATCTATAAAAATTGATTTAAAAAATAATTCTAAATGCTCCATATTCTTATGTATTTAGTCACCGTTTAGGATAACTTATATCAACTGTTTTTTTTTAATTTTCTTCTACTAAGTGCGGGCTTCTTGTACGTTGCACCCAAATGATAATACCAACCACTATAAGTGCCATAGGTGAAAGCAACATAAATCCATTGTCCTCATAGCCAAAAGCATAAAGTCCTGTTTTCGCGATTGGGTCACCCAATATTTGGATTCCTAAAAGTGTTCCTGAACCAAAAAGTTCCCTGAAAAATCCTACAATGATAAGTATTACTCCATAACCCAAGGCGTTACCAATTCCGTCAAGGAACGAGCGATAAACACCGTTCCCTAATGCAAAGGCTTCAAAACGTCCCATAATGATACAGTTTGTAATTATCAGTCCGATAAAAACCGATAGTTGTTTGCTCAATTCATAGGCAAAAGCTTTTAGTACCTGATCAACCACTATTACCAGTGTTGCCACAACAATAAGTTGAACGATAATCCTGATTTTAGAGGGTATCATATTTCGCAGTAGCGAAATCACTACGTTACCCACACCCATTACAAATAATACAGAAAGCGCCATTACAATGGAAGCCTTCAACTGGGCTGTAATAGCCAGTGCTGAACAAATTCCCAGAACCTGAATGGTAATCGGGTTGTTATCTGTTAACGGGTCTAATATTAATGCTCTGTCTTTTTTAGATAATAATCCCATTGCTTATTGTTTTAATTGTTGAATATAAGGTATATAGGTTCTCAGGTAGTTTCTCAACATCGCTGTAACACCGTTACCGGTAATCGTTGAACCGGCAATGGCATCCACCTTATTGTCAGTTTTCCTGACATTGGCGGGGTCATTATTTCCTTTGGCTACATCTATGCCGGAAAAGTTTCCTTGACCATCAAAAATATGTTCTCCTTTGAATTTGTCCATAAAGAAACGTTCCTTGATGTTTGCGCCCAGGCCCGGGGTTTCTGCCTTGTGGTCAAAATACACTCCCTGTACAACCAAATCTTTATCCAGTGCTACAAAGCCCCAAATGGCATCCCAAAGTCCTTTTCCGAGAACGGGAACGATGTAGAAGGTCTTTCCGTCTTTTTCTCCCACAAAAATGGGAAGTCTTTTTTGATAGTCAGGATTTCTTGTCAAAGCTTCTTCTCTGGCAAGGTCAATAAGGTATGCCTCGTGGTCTTCAATGATTTCATCGCCTTGCACATAGTACTGTTTGGTTACATATTGGTCAAATACCTCTCCCACAACATCTGTGGTTATGAATTGTACATCGTTAGCTCCCTCATTGTTATGAACACCCATAGCATACAAGATATTTTGTTGCTTTTCAAAACGCTGGTTTTCAATAATTCTTGGTTTTAATGACGATGCAAGAAATGCCAATAATGTTCCAACAACTATTACCATTACAACGGAAAATACGACAGTATAAATATTGTTATCTGTTTTTCTGGCCATGATTATGCAGTTTTAACTTTTAAACGTTTCATTCTTCTTTTGATGTTTCCTTTGATTACATAATGGTCAATGGTAGGCGCAAATACGTTCATCAATAAAATCGCAAGGAATACACCCTCCGGATAAGCCGGGTTAAACACCCGAATCATAACTGAAATAAACCCAATAAAGAATCCGTATATCCATTTACCTTTATTGGTTTGTGAACCGGTTACAGGGTCAGTGGCCATATATACAATTCCAAAGGCAAGGCCTCCAATGATTAGGTGTTCCCAAAAGGACACACTCATTAATCCAAAGAAATTACTGGATTCTGTAATGATGCCAGCGGCAACCACCAGGTTGAAGATTAAGCCCATAGCCAGAGCACCAATAACAGAACTTAACATTATCCTCCAGCTTGCAACCTTAGTAAACAGAAGGAATAAACCCCCTATTAATATGAGCAAGGTAGATGTTTCACCAATTGAACCGGGAATAAACCCATAAAACATATCACTTAAACTAAAAACAACTTCATGATTTTGAGCATAGCTTCCTAGTATTGTCTCTCCGGAAATGGCACTTACATCTGTTGCTCCCGCAGCAATTTGCTGGTCGCGTTCAACTGCGCCGTGTACCCAAACTTTGTCTCCTGTCATCCAGGTGGGGTATGCAAAGAAAAGAAATGCACGAATGGTTAATGCAGGGTTTAAGATATTCATCCCCGTACCGCCAAATACCTCTTTTCCTATTACCACACCAAAAATTATTGCTATTGTAAGCATCCATAGTGGCGTGTCAACAGGAATAATCAACGGTACAAGCATACCTGTTACCAGATATCCTTCTTCAACCTCATGTCCTTTGATAATGGCAAAAATAAATTCAACACCCAAACCGACAGCATAGGAAATAATCACCAGGGGAAGCACGGTCATTGCTCCCATGATGAAGTTGTCCCAGTTGATAAAGTGCTCAAAAAGCGAGAACGTTTCAGGGAATCCGTTTACAGCAGAGTAGTGTTGATATCCGGTGTTGAAAATACCAAAAATCAAACAGGGAACAAGTGCCATAATCACAGTGTTCATTGTGCGCTTTAAATCATCAGCCGCACGAATATGGCTTCCTGAATGTGTGGTTTCATTGGGTAAGTACAAAAATGTGTGAATTGCATTGAATGCAGGCGCCATTTTGGTGCCTTTGTACTTCATTTTTAAATCGTGTAATTTTTTCTTCAAACTCATAGCTTATCCTATTTCTTTGTACATAAGATCCAAACCTTTTCTAATGATTTCCTGATGTGGTTGTTTTGACACACACACAAATTCTGTGAGCGCAAAATCTTCCGGAGCCAATTCATACATACCCATCTCTTCCATAGCATCCAGATCTTCAACCATACAGGCTTTTAATATTTGCATCGGGTATATGTCAAGCGGAAACACTTGTTCATACAAGCCGGTTTGTACAAATGCTCTGTGCTCGCCATTTGTATTTGTATCAAGAACATATTTTTTATTGGGTGTTAACCACGAAAAAGTAAGTGCTCTTGTAATCGAAATTTTATTGAACATCGGTTTGTTCCAACCAAAAAACTCATAGTCATCACCTTCCGGAATCACCGATATTGTGTTGTCGTAATATCCCAAATGTCCGTCTGCTTCTACTTTTTTGCCTGTCAATACACCGCCACTGATGATTCTTACATTGTCTTCATTCAACCCTGAATCATAAACCATAGTAGAAACTTCAGCGCATGCTTTGGTTCTGTAGTATTTTGGATTCTCAAGAGAGGAGCCCGAAAGTGCTACAAGACGCTCTGTATTGAATTTACCGGTTAGGAGTAACTCTCCAATAATCACTAAATCCTGTGGCGTTACCGTCCAGACAATTTCACCTTTGTTAACCGGATCAACCCTATTGATTAAAGTACCTACATTTCCTGAAGGATGCGGCCCGGAAACTTTGTGAAGGGTAATGCCATTAAGGTTTTCAATTGGCGAAACACTGTTGGCTCCCACTCCCACATGAATTGGTACAGCAGTCATTTTTGACAAAGCGTTGATTGCAGCCTGCAATTCTTTTTCTTTTCCGTTAAGGGTAAAGTCATAATCTGCTACCAAGGGCGCACTGGCGTGTGCAGAAATAAAAATAGCCTTGGGTGATTTGTCAGGATTTGCTATAACATCATAGGGTCTTTGCTTGATAAATGCCCAACAACCTGACTCCAGCAAACGCGATTTGATTTGGTCTGCTGATACATTAGCTACATCAGTCTTGCCAAAATCACGATATTGATCTTCAGCATCAGCAGTAATAACTAAATGTGTGATGACCCTTTTGGCACCTCTTTTGATTTCTGTAAGCGTTCCACTTACAGGAGAGACAATGCGTACGGATTCGTTTTCACGATGATAGAAAAGATCATCTCCGGCTTTTAGCTTTGCGCCTTCTTTCACAACCATTTTGGGAGTGATTAAATGAAAATCAGAAGGTATTACAACAAAAGTGCGGGATCTTGGGGCGTTTGTAAGTGCTTTATCGGGCTCACCTACCAGACGAATGTCAAGCCCCTTTTTAATTCTAATGTCTTTGGACATAGGATTGTAGTATTAAAGTTTTCTTTATAAAGTTTTTAAAAAGGATAAACACCTGTTTTAAAGAGCGCAAATTTACAAATTTCGGCACGTATTTCTAAAGCTAAAATCGATGAAAATTGCTATTTATAATTATTCTAAATAATTAAAATCAAAACCCTGTCATATAATAACCTGCGAAAAAAAAATGTTTATATTTACCTTCGAAAGATTCAAATTCAGAAAGTACCATAATGAAACTATTTTTATCACTGTTTATTTTAACCTTTAGCATTTGCGCCAACAGTCAGGTTAAAGAAACACCTCCTCCTAATTATATTAAAACTGTTGAATTTAGAGGCAATACGCCCCAAGCCCAATTACCCATATTAAAACTTGGTGAGCGCTTTCAACTTGCGTTTGATGA
Source organism: Planktosalinus sp. (assembly GCF_059864935.1). NCBI lineage: Bacteria > Pseudomonadati > Bacteroidota > Flavobacteriia > Flavobacteriales > Flavobacteriaceae > Planktosalinus > Planktosalinus sp. The sequence continues at coordinate 16,036 of NZ_JCBCCK010000015.1, read as the reverse complement.
CTTGGTGGGCGATGAGATGGATTATTATTACAGAATTGATCATTACAATTTTGACTGGACCCCTTCAGGTCTGGCCAAAAGTGAATACCTAAACGGTTTTGATGATGTGCGCATCGATTATTATGATAATTCGTTTAATACTTTGGTGATGTATTCACATTATGTATTGACCATCCCAAACAGGGATACGCGAAGAATTACCAAAAGTGGTAACTATCTTCTCAGCATTTTTGACGACAGAAACAATCTGATATTTTCCAGAAAATTTATGGTGTATGAAGAAATTGCCAATGTGGGAGTGGAAATCAAAAGAACACGTAACCACAATTTCATTAACAGCAAACAGGTAGTGCATTTTAGCATCAATTCGCCAAGTACAAATTTCATCAATCCCAATCAAAATGTCAAAACATTGGTGCTTCAAAACAGTAACTTAAAAACCGCCATCACTGATTTAAAGCCTCAGTACACCTTAGGAAATGAGCTTATATACAGGTATGATCTGGAGGCATCCTTCTGGGCAGGAAACGAATTTTTTAATTTTGACAACAGCGATGTTAGGGGCACATCCTCAGGCATTAGAAGAGTTGAACTTGAAGACACTTTTATCAATTACCTCTATACCAATGTTTCAAGAAAAAACAGACCATACACATACAATCCTGATATTAATGGAAATTTTGTGATTAGAAATCAACGTGTTCAGAATTCAAGCATTGAAGCCGAATATGTATGGATGCATTTTGCACTTCAGTATATTGACAATTTAAAGGATGGTGATGAAATTCATTTATACGGCAACTTTAACAACTATACGCTTGACGATTCAACCCGTCTTATATATGACAGCAATAATGATGTTTATCGCTTAAGGTATTTGTTGAAACAAGGTTTTTACAACTATAAATATGTGATTAAAGACCAAAATGGCAATGTGGACATAGGCGCTATTTCAGGCAACTTTGACCAAACAGAAAATGACTATACGGTTGTTGTTTATTACAGAGACTTGGGAGGCAGGTATGATCGAATTGTAGGTGTGGGCAGCAACAACTCTATAAATATTACCAATCATTAGGTGATTTTTTAAGTTCAGAGAGACAAAAAGTTTCATATTCATGCTTGACAGATTATCAGTTTTCTTTGCCAATATTTTACCCTCACAGGAAAGGGGCAGAAAATCCCTGAAATACCGGGGCGAAATTTGCCTGAACTGCAATCAAAAACTTGACAAAAGTGAGCGGTTTTGTCCTAATTGCTCCCAACTAAACTCCACTAAAAAACTTCATTTTAAAGATTTGTTCAACGAGTTTTTTGGGAGTATTTTTGCATACGACAGCAGAATAATGCTCACCCTAAGGGTTTTGCTGTTCAGACCGGGTAAAATTTCAAAAGAATATGTGGAAGGAAGAAGAATGCGTTATGCCAACCCGTTCAGGTTTTATTTGAGCGTGAGTATTGTTTTCTTTTTATTAAGCGGTCTAATAAGCAAAGTCACTGAATACACCAAGACCTACCATGAAGAAATACAAAAGAGCACACTACCTTCAAACATCAAAACATTTGACGACGAAGCTACTGCCAAAATTGTTGAGGATGCACTAAAGGAAAGTAATGTCAAATTGCCAGACAGTGCTTTGGCGAATTTAAATACACAAAATTTAAGAAAATTTAAGAATGAGGTGATTTATCACTCTGAAGCTGAATTGGATACCATAAGCCGTGGCGAGCGTTTGTATAAAAAATCTCGTATTTACAACGATTTTTATTCCAAAAACAATACCATAAAACCCCACGAAGCCTTGCATCAAATCGGGCACAACAACAATGCTTACAACAGGTGGTTGTATAAAAAAGTGATTGACTACAATTTTTTTAAAGAAAACCCTGATGTAGCATACAACTATTTTATTTCAAAGCTGCCGGTTGTCATCTTCCTCTTTATGCCCATTTTTGCCTTGTTTATTAAACTCATCTATATCAGGAAAAACAAGTACACTTATATGGAGCATTTGGTTTTTGCTTTCCACGTGCAAAGTATGCTTTTTGTTCTGCTTATTTTTTCTGAAATTTTTGACTCTGTTTTGGTTACTTCCTTATTTACAACCTCAGCTTTGTTTGTTTTTGGATTTTATTTGTACAAAGCTATGCGTAAATTTTACGAACAGGGAAGATTCAAAACAATAGTTAAATTTATGATTTTAAACAGTTTATTTACTATCTTAGCTACGTTTGCAGCAATTGGCTATGCATTATTGTCTTTCTCGCTGTATTAAAAAAAGTATGGTACAACAGGTTACAAAAGGAATTAAAATCTCTGTCGAAACTCATTTTGAAGGCACCTTCACCAAGGAGTACAGTATCAATTATGCCTTCAGATATCAAATTACCATAGAAAACCAGGGAAAGGATTCTGTACAATTAAACTCGCGTTACTGGAAAATTAAAGACTCCCTCAATAACGACGAAGTGGTTACCGGCGAAGGTGTTGTTGGAAAAAAACCGGTGATTAAACCCGGTGACTCTCATACCTATGCTTCCGGATGCTTATTACTCTCTCCTTTTGGTGCTATGCGCGGCTATTACAATATGGTTAACCTCACCACTACTCGTAAATTTAAAGTGAAAGTGCCTACATTTAAACTTTGTGCACCTTTTGCTATGAACTAATTTGAAGATAGCCCTTTAAAGGTTTCCTTTCCGGTTTGCAGATCTTTGTACAGCATCGATACTGTGTCTTGTTTTTTAACTAATTGGGTGATACTTACCGTTTTTATGAATCCGCGATTCATAATCAAATTAGTGCTTTTATCTCCCTCGCCTGCGGTTTGGTGAAATTGAAGCAACGATTTCTCATCAGCCGAATTTGACTTTAAAAAATCTTTGAACCATCTTTCTCTAAACGCCTTCATCGAAGCCGAATACAACGGTGAGGAACTCCAGATATAAAAATCCGGCGAAAGGGAATCAAAATGCTTTTGCTTTTCATCCCAAACTAAAGTATAAAGTTTTAGGCTCTCGCTCCATTCCACTAAAATTATTGTAAACGGCTCCACCCCTTTAAAATCAAATTTTTGTATTGCTTCAATTACATCTTCGGCTACCAGCAAATCTTTAACTACCACTCCCCTGCTCAGGCGATAAGGAGTTTTTCGCTCGTGGGGCTGAAAAGCACCGTTTAGCAAATTGATTGCCCGTTTTTTATCGCTAACACCAATCCAGGTTCCGCCGGCAATGGCATCTTTTGGGTAGAGTAAATTTGTATTGCTTTCAAAAACCACCTCAGGCGGAATCGTTTTTCGCTGCTGAAGTTCATCCCGGTTTGAGGTGAGTATAAAATCACCGTTTTCCTTTGAAACAAATGTTACTGTACACATAAACTATGAGTTCTATTTTTGCAGAACAACTTACAAAATTTTGACCAAGAATTAAAGTCATTTTTCAAGAGTCTCTTCTAAAATTTGTACCTTCGCAGTCAATTAAAAATTAAAGAAAAAATACTATGGCAAACGGATTTTTTAAAGTTCCTATCGCAGTTAATGAACCTGTAAAAAGCTATGCTCCCGGAACTCCTGAAAGAGAAGAAGTTTTAAAAACTTACAAAAGCATGTACAACAGCACTATTGAAGTGCCTTTATATATCAACGGTAAAGAAGTGCACACAGGTGACACCTCAACGATGTCACCACCACACGACCACAAACACATTTTGGGCACTTACCATAAAGCTAAGAAAAAACACGTTCAGGTAGCGATTGACACAGCTCTTGAAGCCAGAAAAAGCTGGGCAAAAATGCCTTGGCAAAACCGTGCGGGCATCTTTTTAAGAGCCGCAGAACTTATTGCCGGGCCATACAGGGCCAAAATCAATGCTGCAACTATGCTGGGTCAATCCAAAAACATCTATCAGGCAGAAATTGACGCAGCTTGTGAGTTAATCGACTTTTTAAGGTTCAATGTACAGTATATGACCGAAATCTATGCTGAACAACCTGAATCCACTTCAGGAGCCTGGAACCGTTTGGAATACCGCCCACTGGAAGGTTTTATCTATGCCATTACTCCTTTTAACTTTACGGCAATAGCCGGAAATTTACCTGCAAGTGCTGCTTTGATGGGCAATGTGGCCATTTGGAAACCCAGTGACAGTCAGGTGTATTCTGCTAAAGTGATTATGGATGTGTTTAAAGAAGCCGGAGTGCCTGATGGTGTTATTAATGTAGTTATGGGTGATCCTGTGATGATTACAGACACCATTTTGAACAGTCCTGATTTTTCAGGCTTACATTTTACAGGCTCGACTGATGTATTTAAAATCCTTTGGAAACAAATAGGCAACAACATCAATAACTACAAAACCTATCCACGCATAGTAGGTGAGACAGGCGGTAAAGATTTTATCGTAGCACACAAATCTTCAGACCCTATTCAGATTGCAACTGCCATTTCAAGAGGTGCTTTTGAGTTTCAAGGCCAAAAATGTTCTGCAGCTTCAAGAAGCTATATCCCTAAAAGTTTATGGCCTGCAGTAAAAGAGCAAGTTGTAAAAGATGTAAAATCATTTAAAATGGGATCACCGGAGGATATGAGCAATTTCATAACAGCAGTAATTCATAAGGGTTCATTTGACAAGCTGGCAAGCTATATCGACCAGGCCAAGAAAGACAAAAATGCAGAAATTGTTGTGGGTGGTAATTATGACAAATCTAAAGGATACTTTATTGAACCCACAGTAATCCTCACCGAAGATCCAAAATACACCACAATGTGTACCGAGTTGTTTGGCCCCGTTATGACGGTATATCTTTATGAAGATAATAAATGGGAGGAAACGTTAAAACTTGTTGACGGCACATCGGAATATGCACTGACAGGAGCCGTTTTCAGCGAAGACCGCTATGCACTTCAACAAGCTATGGAAATACTTGAAAATGCTGCCGGCAATTTCTACATCAATGATAAGCCCACGGGAGCTGTTGTGGGTCAGCAGCCTTTTGGAGGTGCGCGTGCTTCTGGAACAAATGATAAAGCAGGTTCAAAATTAAACTTACTGCGATGGGTTTCTCCCAGAATGGTGAAGGAAACCTTTGTTTCTCCTGTTGATTATCGTTATCCGTTTTTAGATTAAAATAAAACAAGTTATTTTTACCAAGCCTGACCTTCAAAGTCAGGCTTTTTTTTTGTTACAAATTGAAATACCATTTTTTATTTTTATATTCGGAACAATTAAAAAACTTTTCCCTATGAAAAGAAATTACTTGTTGCTTCTCATTCTCTTTCCTTTTTTTGGTTTTTCGCAAAGCGGAAACAATCAAAAAAATGCCGGTCAGGTTCAAATCATTGAGTCAACCATTGCTTATCAGGGACACGGAGAGTCTCAGGCATACATCGGTCAGGGCGAATATCAGATATTTCTTGACAATGTAAATGGTGTACTTGACAAGCCTATTATCCTGATTGACGGTTTTGATCCGGGGGACACTCGTGACATAAATATGGTTTACCAATTAATGAGTTACAACAACGGCACTCAAAGCATTGCTGATGAAGCCCGTGATTTGGGTTATGATGTGGTTGTTTTGAACTTTCCAACATACACCAGAAGTAACAACGAAATAGTTGACGGTGGTGCAGATTTTATTCAACGGAATGCCTTTGTATTGGTGGAACTCATCAATCAAATCAATGCACAAAAAGTGGGAAATGAAGAACTGATCATCATTGGCCCAAGTATGGGTGGACTCGTTTCACGCTATGCTTTAAGGTATATGGAGCAAAACAATATTGACCACGAAACCAGATTATGGCTTTCATTTGATTCACCTCACCTGGGTGCCAATATACCCATTGGTTTTCAACATTTAATGAACTATATTGCCTATGGTCCTTCCGGAGACGTGACTTTTCAAGAACTTGTTGACGGTTTACTTAGAAATCCCGCAGCAAAACAAATGCTAATCGACCATCTGGACGGTCATTTACTTCCCGGAAGTCCAACAGAGTTTGACCCTACAATCGTTTTGCCCACAGGTGCACCCAATTTTAGGGATGCATTTCAAAATGAACTCAACGCTATGGGCTATCCTCAAAACACAAGGAATATTTCAATTTCAAATGGAAGCGGATTAGGTGAAACCACCGGTACACCCGGAATGAACGTCGTTGACTGGACATATTATCCCAATGGCCCGGGAGGAACCACCAGAGTTTTAGTAGAATTGTATTTTACTCCTCCGGCTTCACAAACCATAAGAGTAAGCAGAATTAGAAGCCAAATTTTTATTTTCACGTGGGCAACTGTTGATCAAAGTGAAGCCTTTGCAATGTCCCCTTCATTTACAGCAGGCCTTGACAGTGCACCCGGTGGTCAAATTGACATCGCAGAAATTTTAGCAGGAGCAGGCAACAACCCCGTAATTCTTGAGTTTTTAGCTAACCTCAATATTGATGTTTTTGATTTTGTGCCCACGCTTAGTTCAATGGCTGTAACATCAACAAATAATTGGTATGCCAATGTAACACCAAGCGATGTAACTGTTTTTGACGCCTATTACCTGCCGGTTAGCAACGAGCAACACATAACTTTAACTCCTGACAATGCCAATTTTGCCAGGTATGAAATGTTTCCAGAACTTTTGTCTGTTTCAGACTGGAATACCGCAACACTTAAGATTGAGAAAAACCCTGTGAGTGACAAATTAGTGCTTTTAGGGAATGCGAATGATGCCGACATTACAATTACCGATATGACAGGGAAAGTTGTTTATAAGGAAAACAACATCCACCTGCAAAATAGAACTGAAATTGATTTAAAAGCAAGTACAGGATTGTACATCCTTTCTGTATCAAACCCAAGCGGGAATCAAATAATTAAATTTGTGGTGCGCTAACGCCCCCGTCAATTTTGAATGAAAAAGCCCGAACATATTGGGCTTTTTCTGTTATTGCAATCCGGAGATACTTTCCTTTAGGGTATTAATTTTAGCTAAAGCATCGGCTTCTTTTTTTCTTTCGGAAGCAATCACCGCCCCGGGTGCATTGTTGACAAAACGCTCGTTGGACAATTTCCCCTGTACTGACCTTAAAAAGCCTTCGGTATATTTGAGTTCTTCAGTGAGTTTTTTAATTTCTTCCTCCACATTTACCACTCCGGAAATAGGAATAAAATATTCATTGGATTTTACCCTGAAACTCAAAGCACCGTTCACTTTGCCATCCACGTAAGTCAAGGAGTCAATATTCCCAAGTTTAATAATAATAGCATCAAACTCTTTGGTGAAATTTTCGCCATTTAAAACTGAAAGAGAAATTGCATCCTTAAATGGTATATTCTTTTCTTTCCTGATGGTTCTGATTCCTGAAATTACCTCAGTTACCAGTTCAAAATCTGAAATCATTGCAGAATCAAATGACTTCATTTCCGGCCAAGCACTTACAATCAATGCTTCTTCGGGAGTTCTTTCAGAAATGCTTTGCCAGATTTCTTCTGTCAAAAACGGCATAAAAGGGTGAAGCAGCCTTAAATTATTTTCAAGGGCTTCAATAACTCCGTTAAATGTTTTACTGTCAATAGGCTCACCAAAAGCCGGTTTAACCATTTCAAGTAACCAGGAACAAAAATCATCCCAAACCAGCTTGTAAGTCGACATCAGTGCATCGCTTATTCTGTATTTACTATAGTGGTCTTCAATTTCCACTAGTGTACTTTGCAGTTTGGAGTTGTACCACTCCAAGGCTTTTTGGGCATATTCAGGTTGTGGAATGTCTGCCACTTCCCAACCTTTAACTAAACGAAAAGCATTCCATATTTTATTTGAAAAAGCCTTTCCCTGATTACACAATTGCTCGTCAAACATCAAGTCATTTCCTGCAGAAGCGCTCAGTAACAATCCGACTCTAACTCCATCTGCTCCGTATTTGTCAATCAATCCCAATGCATCGGGTGAATTGCCTAGCGATTTCGACATTTTTCGGCGTTGTTTGTCTCTTACCAGCCCTGTGAGATAGACGTTTTCAAATGGGCGTTTTCCAGTGAATTCATAGCCGGCGATTATCATTCGTGCGACCCAAAAAAACAGGATATCGGGTCCTGTAACCAAATCGTTGGTGGGATAGTAATATTTGAATTCTTCGTTTTCAGGATCGAGAATTCCTCCGAAAACACTCATTGGCCACAACCAGGAAGAAAACCAAGTATCTAATGCGTCAGAGTCTTGAGTTAAATCATTTTCGGAAAGGTTTGGTTTGCCTGATTTTTTTCGCGCAAGCGAAAGGGCTTCTTCTTTGGTTTCTGCAACAACAAAATCTTCTTTTCCGTCACCAAAATAGAAAGCCGGGATTTGCTGCCCCCACCATAATTGTCTTGAAATGTTCCAGTCGCGAATGTTTTCCATCCAATGGCGGTAAGTATTGTCAAATTTTTTGGGAAACAGCTTCACTTCCCCTGTTTCAAGAACTGCTTTGATGGCCGGCTTAACCAGGTCTTCCATTTTTAAAAACCACTGGTCGCTTAAACGGGGTTCAATGACAGCTTTTGTGCGTTCACTGGTTCCTACTTTGTTGATATGGTCTTCCACTTTAAGTAGATGACCTTTTTCATCAAGCTCTTTTATTATTAATTTTCTTACATCAAAACGGTCTTTGCCTTCATAATGCAGACCAAATGAATTTAAAGTTCCGTTGGGGTTTAAAATGTCAACAATTTCAAGATTGTGTTTATCGCCTAAAGTCTTGTCGTTTTCATCGTGAGCCGGTGTTACTTTTAAACATCCGGTGCCAAATTCCATATCTACGTATTCATCTTCAATAATAGGGATTACCCTGTTTGCAATAGGTACAATTGCTTTCTTGCCTTTTAGGTGGGTAAATCGTTCATCATTGGGGTTAATACAGATGGCTGTATCTCCTAAGATAGTTTCCGGACGGGTGGTGGCAATAGTCAAAGAGTCATCACTTCCTTCAATCTTATATTTTATATAGTACAACTTGCCTTGTTGCTCTTCAAAAATCACTTCCTCGTCTGAGAGGGTGGTTTGTGCTTCGGGGTCCCAATTGACCATACGATAACCCCTGTAAATCAATCCTTTATTATACAAATCAACAAACGATTTGATGACTGAAGCAGACATATCTTCATCGAGGGTAAACTTGGCACGGTCCCAGTCGCAGGAGCAGCCCAGTTTTTTGAGCTGTTCAAGGATAATGCCCCCGTGTTTGTCGGTCCACTCCCAGGCGTGTTTTAAAAATTCTTCACGGGTTAAATCAGCTTTATTTATACCTTCGCTTTTAAGTTTGGCAACCACTTTGGCTTCAGTAGCTATAGAAGCGTGATCTGTACCGGAAACCCAACAAGCGTTAAACCCTTTTAAACGTGCCCTTCTAATCAATACATCCTGAATGGTATTGTTGAGCATATGCCCCATGTGCAATACGCCTGTGACGTTTGGCGGTGGGATTACAATGGTGTATGGCTGCTTTTCATTGGGCTCTGAATGAAAATAATTGTTTTTCATCCAGTAGGCATACCACTTGGCTTCACTGGCACTTGCATCGTAATTGGAAGGGATGTACATTATTTGGTCTGATTTTTGAAATAGAATGCAAAAGTAGTTATTACTTCAAGATTATAAAAGTGTATTAATTAATTTGCTTGAAGTTCAAAAAGTAATTACATTAGCAGTTCTAAAAATTAGAAATTATGAAAAAATTAGTTTTAATACTTGTTGTAGGCTTAATAAGTTTTGCCGTTCAATCGCAAGCAAAAATCACATTTGAAGAAACAACCATTGATTATGGTGAAATCGAAAAAGGTGCTGATGGTGTAAGAACTTTCAAATTTACAAATACAGGTGATGCCCCTCTAGTAATTGAGGACATCAAATCTACCTGCGGGTGTACAATTCCAAAGAAACCAACAGGACCCATTATGCCCGGTGCTTCAGACATCATTGAGGTAAAATATGACACCAATCGTGTGGGACCAATAAGACGCTCAATCAGTGTGTATTCAAATGCTGAGGAGCCGATTACAACCTTGAACATTAGAGGTAACGTAAAAGGATAATCTTATTTATATTGATAAATCCAAAGTCCCCTGTTTAGGGGACTTTTTTTATTACATATCCTTGAGGTCAAATCGCACTTGTTGTTGCACTCCATTTCGAGAGATTTTCATTTTGATTGTCTTGCCTTCCTTTGAGTAAAAAAGTTCGTTGATTTCGTTAAGCGTATACTGGTAAGCAGGTTTGTTGTTTACTTCCAAAATTTCATCACCCACCTGAATTCCTGCCAGATCAGCCGGTGAATTTTCCCTAATTTCCACAACTTCAAACAATTGTTTTAATGTTAGAACAACATTGGTACTCAAGTTTAAGTTAAATACCGAAAGTGTTTCGTTTTGATTGAGACCAAAGGAATCCGGTTTAACACCACTGCGCTCACTCACCAAAGCAAAGCCGCCCTGCTGTAGCGTCAAGCCACTCATATTGTAATGAAAAGGGTCTCTGAAATATTTGTTTTTTCTTAGTTGAATTTGTTTGTTAGTATAATCAATGGTCCAGTTAAAGCGCTTGAGAATTTCGCCACCAAGGCTACCGTTACGGTCACCCAAATCTTTTAAAACATCCATAAAATCGATATCGGGATAGGATGTATTCACATTTTCAAGTTCAAAATGATCCAGGCTGAAGCTTTCAACTTTGGAGCGTTTACCATAGATATTCCCATTAATGCCAAGTCCAAGGTAATCATCAAACGAGTTTTCAGGAATTACTATATTTTCATCACTATTTTCAAACAACCACAAGCCATCACCCGAACCTGAATCGACAAGTAAATTAACCTCCATCTCAACTTCGCCTTCTTTAAAAGTTGCTGTTATATAAGGTTTATCTGACTGAAAAATTAATTCTTTTTCCACACACCTGCGACATTTTCGTTTATTATAATTTTCAGGCTTATAAAATCTGATTCTCTCGCGCACATTGTTAATTTCCACTATAAAATCTTTTAGGAAATCACTCCCAATTATCCCGTGAACCGGATGACCAAGACGTGAAGAAAAGTTTAGCGCCCCGTCAAACACCACATAAATAGTCTGATTAGTGCTTTTAGCCCTTCCTATTTGAATGTTATTGCCTTCACTTTTTAATGCGTCAACGGGCTCACCCTTACCTAATCCACGCATTTTAATAACCGTATAGTTAAACAATTCTATTTCTTCGGTTTCTTCAAAACTGAAGATTACTGTAGATGATGACCCGGTATCCAACAAAAAATTAAGCGGCACATCATTGACCAAAACAGGAATCAAAATCAAATTGTTGATGAGCTTGAAGTCAATTTTATCCTTTGTTCGGTTTTTAGGGAGTTCAAATGATTGACCCGATACTATATTCTGTACAAATACAAACAAAATAAAAATGGATATGTATAATTTATATTTCAAGTTTTTGTTTATTCTTTAGACGTATTTTAAATTTAATCGTGACATTATTAAGAATTATTTAACCCTGTCACTTTTTACTTACTTGTATTGTTTTAATTGCAAAAATTATGCTACTCTCTTTTTTGATATAAGGTAAAAGGTAATCTGAATTTAATTTTGCAACTTTGCATCCTAAAAACACACAAAATGCCACACATTTCTAACAAAGGAAAATCAATGCCCGAGTCTCCCATAAGAAAATTAGTTCCTTATGCCGATTTGGCGCAGCAAAGAGGCCGAAAAATTTATTACCTCAACATTGGCCAACCCGATATTAAAACCCCTGAAGTAGCTCTCAATGCCATAAAAAACAACGATATTTCAGTACTGTCATACAGTCATTCAGCCGGTTTTGAAAGTTACAGAAAAAAACTGGTAACATATTATAGAACCATTTCTCCTGAAATTACTCATAATGACATTATTGTGACCACAGGCGGTTCTGAAGCCCTACTTTTTGCAATGGGAAGTATTGCCGATGCAGGTGACGAAATTATCATCCCTGAGCCGTTTTATGCCAACTACAACGGTTTTGCAATAGCATCCGGCGTAAAAGTGGTACCGGTGATTTCTACCATAGAAGATAATTTTGGATTGCCCCCGGTTTCAGAATTTGAAAAATTGATTACCCCAAAAACAAAAGCTATCCTGATTTGCAACCCGGGAAATCCTACGGGTTATTTGTATTCCAAAGAAGAAATTGACCAACTGGCAGCTATCGTAAAAAAACACGATTTGTTCCTTATTGCCGATGAGGTGTACAGGGAGTTTGCCTATGACGGTTTGGTTCACCACTCCATACTTTCCGTTAACGGAATTGAAGAAAACGCTATCGTAATTGATTCGGTTTCCAAACGATACAGTATGTGTGGCGCACGAATAGGCTGCATTGTTTCCAAAAATAAGGAAGTAATGTCCACGGCGATGAAGTTTGCACAGGCACGTCTTAGTCCGCCCACATTTGCACAAATTGCCAGCGAAGCCGCTTTGGAAACACCCCAATCCTATTTTGACGATGTTATTGCCGAATACAAAGACCGCCGGGACTTATTGGTTTCTGAACTTCGGAAAATCCCCAACATAAAAGTAGCCAATCCCTGCGGGGCATTTTATTGCATAGCCGAACTGCCCGTTGCAGATGCTGATGTTTTTGCCCAGTGGTTATTGGAAGAGTTCCAACTTGACAATGAAACCGTAATGGTGGCACCTGCAGCAGGATTTTACTCGACTCCCGGAGCAGGAAAAAACCAGGTGCGCATTGCTTATGTCCTTAAAAAAGAAAACCTGCAAAAAGCAGTAAACATCCTGAAAGCAGCACTGGAACAATACAACAGTTAATGTTAATTCAAGAGCATATCAACCTAAAAAATTACAATACATTTGGTGTAACCGCTTACGCGAAATATTTTGCAGATGTTAACACTATTGAAGAGCTATTTGAGGTTTTAAAAGACTCACGTTTCCCCGAGAAATTTATTTTGGGCGGCGGTAGCAATATGTTGCTTACCAAAGACATTGATAACTTGGTGACTCACATCAACCTGAAAGGCATTGAAGTTGTTGAAGAAACTGAAGAATCAGTTTATATTAAAGCCATGGCAGGCGAAAACTGGCATGAGTTTGTGTTGTATTGTCTGAAAAACAATTTCGGAGGTATTGAAAATTTATCGCTCATTCCCGGCAATGTGGGTACGGCACCCATACAAAATATCGGTGCTTATGGTGTAGAACTCAAAGATGTTTTTCACAATTGCGAAGCCATAAACATACATACCGGAAAAACAAAGACTTTTGACCTGAAGGACTGTAATTTTGACTACCGCACTTCAATTTTTAAAACCACTGAAAAAGGCAATTACATTATCACAAGTGTGACTTTTCGACTTACCAAAAAAGACCATAACATAAATACAGGTTACGGCGCGATTAAGGACGAACTTATCAAAATGCAGGTGGCCCAACCCACCATACAAGATGTTTCAAAAGCAGTGATTGCTATCCGGCAGTCTAAGTTACCTGACCCGAAAGAATTGGGTAACAGCGGTAGTTTTTTTAAAAATCCTGTGGTGGATAATGAAACTTTTACACGATTTATCAAAAAACAACCCGAAGCCCCATTTTATAAGGTTAACGAAAACACCTATAAAATTCCTGCAGGTTGGTTGATAGAACAAGCCGGTTTTAAAGGAGCCCGCTTTGGCGATGCCGGTGTTCACTCAAAGCAGGCGTTGGTACTGGTCAATTACGGCAATGCCTCAGGAACTGAGATTTTAAACCTCTCTAAAAACATTCAGGAAAAAGTGCTGGAACAGTTTGGAATTGCTTTGGAGGCCGAAGTGAATGTGGTGTAAAGTATAGAAAATTTTAAACCCAATTTAACCCCTTTTCCATAGCTAATTTCTTATCTTTGCAGCAAAAGTTAAACCATGAAATTAATCCTAATCACACTTGTACTTTTAGGTTTGGCCATTGCCGGGATTGCCATTAAACTCTGGGTAAAAAAAGACGGTAAATTTGCCGGAACCTGTGCCAGTCAAAGCCCGTTTTTAAATAAAGAGGGCGAAGCCTGTGGCTTTTGCGGCAAAACCCCGGATCAATTTGACAGCTGCAACGAAGAGGTTCACACCAAGTAAACTCTACTAATCCGGTATGTTTTCAACCCTGCTCTTTGCATTTGCCACTGTAGTTGTTATAAACTGCCTGATTTACCTTTTTTTCGCCTTATATGCCTTTGCAAAACCTAATCAGCCCTACAAACTTGCTGAGTTTCCGGTTTCAGTAATCATTTGTTCCAAAAACGAAGCTGAAAATCTCAAAAACCACATCCCACTGTGGCTTGAACAGCAGTACCCAAACTTCGAACTCATTCTTATCAATGATGCATCCATAGACGAATCGCTTGAGGTTATGGAAGAATTTGCAGCAACTGATGAGCGTATCAAAATTGTTGATGTAAAAAACAACGAAGCCTTTTGGGCCAATAAAAAATATGCCCTCACCCTGGGTATCAAAAAAGCCAAGAACAACTACCTGCTCTTTACAGACGCCGATTGTAAACCTGCATCAAGACTCTGGATTCAGCAAATGGCCGACCATTTTTCAGTGGAAAAACAACTCGTTTTAGGTTATGGCGCTTATGCAAAAAAAGAAGGCTTGTTGAACAAACTCATCCGTTTTGAAACTGTAATGACTGCCTTACAATATTTCAGCTTTGCAAAAGCCGGAATGGCTTATATGGGCGTGGGCCGCAACCTGGCATATACCGCCAAGCTGTTTTATGACAACAACGGCTTTATGAGCCATATGTACATTCGTTCAGGTGATGACGATTTGTTTGTCAACGAGGCAGCATCCCATACAAAAGTGGCACTTTGTGATTCCCCCGAAAGTTATACCATTTCTGAACCCAAAAAAACCTGGAAGGGCTATATCAACCAGAAAAAAAGGCATCTCACCACGGCATCTCACTATAAAATTTCACACAAACTGCTTTTGAGCATTATTTACCTGATGAACATTTTGTTTTGGGTCGGAGCGGTAGTTGCCTTTGTATATCTTCAATGGAAATGGGTGGCTGGACTAATGTTTTTAAGGCTTTTGATCCAATTTATTGTCTTTGGCAAAACGTTTAAAAAGTTTCGCGAAAGCGGTTTGGTTTATTTGCTCCCATTTTTAGAAATAATGCTTATTTGCTTCCAAATAGCTATCTTTATCTCTAATATTTTCTCAAAGCCCAAACATTGGAAGTAAGCAAAAAAAAACTCCTGGAGCAGATTCAACAAGCCAAACACGGCAAGCAAGCGGCTTTTAATTTTTTACTGGATACATACTGGAATGAGGTTTACGGCTTTCAACTTGCCCGTCTGAAAAACGAGTTTGAAGCTGAGGAAATTACCATAGAAACTTTCGCGAAAGCGTTTGATAAAATCAACACCTTTAAGGAAGAATATACCTTCAGCACCTGGTTGATTGCCATTTCAAAAAACCTCCACATCGACAAAATCAGGAAAAACAAATCGGGCATACAGGTTCAGAATTCTGAAGCCATACAACAGCAGGTTCAAAAAATCGCGGATGACTCTCCCAGCCCAGAAGACAACCTGATTACACAACAAAATCTGGCAGAGTTATTACGCCTCATTAAATTACTCAAACCCCATTATCAGGAGGTGATCAATTTGAGGTATTTTCAGGAAATGAGTTACAAGGAGATTTCAGAAAAGTTGGACGAACCCATCAACAATGTAAAAGTAAAGCTCTTACGCTCCAAAAAACTCTTAGCTGAAATTATTTCAAAAAACCGCTCTGAATAAACAATCTCCGGATACAGATTTGTGTTACTTTTCGTTATTGTTTTGTACATTTGCATCCGATAAAACTGCTATGGAAACCGAAATATTAACCCCTCCCGAAAGAACCCCAAAACCCAAGTGGCTGAGGGTAAAACTTCCCACCGGAAAAAAATACACCGAGCTTCGTAGTCTTGTTGACAAATACAGCTTGCACACCATTTGCACATCGGGCAGTTGTCCTAATATGGGCGAATGCTGG
>NZ_JCBCCK010000452.1:0-2683 GCF_059864935.1 Planktosalinus sp. | reverse complement strand
GGCGGCATTTTCCTTGACTACTGCTTCGGCATTTTTTCGTTGGTGGTCTTCGGCCACATTGGGCGAGGGTATAAAAATGACCGGTTTGCCCACCACACACAGCTCTGAAACCGATAATGCCCCTGCCCTTGAAATTACAACATCTGCTGCTGCATAGGCCAGGTCCATTTGATAAATAAAATCGTGTACTTGTATATCCTTTTCTTCATTGTGCCTTTTGTACATTTCATAATAAAAAGCACCACACTGCCAAATAACCTGCACATTGCACTCATTAAAAAATTGCAGCGAATTTTCAATCAATTGATTGATTCTTCTTGCGCCCAGACTTCCTCCAAGCACCAGAAGTGTTTTCTTGTTTTTATCCAGGTCAAAATGTTTTACTGCTGCATCCTTCTTTTCTTCAAGACTGATGATATCTTCTCTCACGGGGTTTCCGGTAAGGACAATTTTTTCTTTTGGAAAATAGCGTTCCATACCTTCATAAGCCACACAAATGGTTTTTGCCCGTCCGGCAAGCCACTTATTGGCTATCCCGGCATAAGAGTTTTGTTCCTGAATCAAACACGGGATTCCTTTTCCTGAAGCGACCCTTAAAAGGGGTGCGCTGGCATAGCCACCGGTTCCAATGACTACATCAGGCTGAAATTCATTGATGATTTTTTTAGAACGTGTTAAGCTGTTGATTAACTTTAAGGGAAAAGAGAGGTTTTTGGGTGACAAGCTGCGTTGCAGTCCTGAAATCCAGAGACCTTTAATTTCATATCCGGCTTTGGGCACTTTTTGCATTTCCATACGGTTTTGTGCACCAACGAACAAAAAGCGGGCTTGGGGAAACCTCGCCTTTAGTTCATTGGCAATGGCAATTGCCGGATAGATATGTCCTCCGGTTCCACCGCCTGATAAGATGAACCGAAGCCCCTCCCTACCTCCCCAAAGGGGAGGAGGTGAAACAGCTTCTGTATTTTTTTCTTTACCACTCATATTAGCATCTCTAACCTACTCCTTTAAGTTATCTATTGCTTTTAAAAAAGTTGTTTTCTCACTTATACCGTTTGGCTTAATATATCCAAAGGGTTTTCTTCGTTAGTTTCTTTTATGGGCTCGGGACGTTTTGCGCTTACGCTCAAAATGATTCCCAGTGCCAGACAGGTCATCCAAATGGATGTACCGCCACTGCTTATGAGCGGAAGTGTTTGTCCCGTTACCGGAAACAATTCCACTGCCACCGCCATATTGATAATTGCCTGAAAAATGATGGGAATACCCACTGCAATGACCACGAGCTTGCCAAAACGTGTATCCGATTTTCCGACAATAATTAAAATCCTAATCAACAACAACACATACAGGAACATCAGCAACAATGCACCTATCAATCCGAATTCTTCAATGATTACCGCAAAAATGAAGTCGGATGAAGATTGTGGCAGGAAGTTTTTCTGCACGCTCTTTCCGGGCCCAAGGCCGGCAATACCACCCGATGCAATGGCTATTTTTGCCTTTTCAATCTGATAGCCTTCTTCAACATTTGTCTTATCGGTAAAATTTTCAACCCGGCTGATCCAGGTGTCCACCCGATTGGGGAAAACCCCCGGAAAAGCTTTTGCTGTTAAAACAAACAAGGCCAACATCACCACACCGGCTCCAAGAATGGTTGCAATGTACCTAAAGGGATAACCCCCTAAAAAAACCAGCAAAACAACCATAGCAAAAAGTATCGCTGCTGTTGAAAAGTTTGCCGGAAGGATCAGGCCAATCACCAAAAATACCGGAACCCAAAGGGGCAAAATACTCTCCTTAAAGCCAATGGCCTTGTCTTTAATTTTTGTCAGGTAAGTCGCTACATAAACCAATAAAACAACCATCGCAAACGCCGAGGTCTGAAAGGTTATTCCCACCAGCGGTATGTGAATCCACCGGCTTGCATTGGCACCCTGTATAGTGGTGCCTTGCATCAATGTAAACACCAACAAAACAACCACTATGGGAATCATAATCATCGATAGCGCTTTAAAGTAATTGTAAGGAATTTTATGAATGAATATCAGTATTCCAAAGCCCAAAACGATATGCATTCCATGCTTGAGCAAAAATGATGCTGTGTTGCCGTTTCCATACAAATAAGCCAAATTGCTGCTGGAACTGTAAACAGGTAAAAATGAAAGTATTGCCAACAGTCCGGCTATGGCCCAGATTGTTTTATCACCTTTGATATCTCGCAAATACTTTAACATTTCGGGTTTCTAGTTTCTAGTTTCAGGTTTATCTTTAGAGTCACTGCTAAAGTTTTTCTCTTTTCTCTTTTCTATTTTCTTTATTCTTTATTCTTTACTCCAAAAAAACTGTCATTTAATTACAAATTTCTCACAGCATCTTTAAACTGACGACCCCGGTCTTCATAGTTTTCAAACAAATCAAAACTGGCACAAGCCGGTGAAAGCAAAACGGTATCCCCTTTTTCTGCAATTCTTGAAGCAACTTCAACAGCATCTCTCATAGATTCGGTTTCGGTCATTAAAGGAACTATATTGCCAAAGGCTTGAATGATTTTTTCATTGTCTAAGCCCAGGCAAACAATGGCTTTTACTTTTTCATTCACCAGCGGCAACAGTTCTTCATAGTTGTTTCCTTTGTCAACTCCGCCCACTATCCATACAGTTGGACTATTCATACTATCCAA
>NZ_JCBCCK010000450.1:0-8466 GCF_059864935.1 Planktosalinus sp. | reverse complement strand
GGAATTTCGTTTAGCAAATCCAGTATGAGTTCGCGACGGCTCTTAAATGCGTCTATCATATATTGAATGCTGCTCACCGGGGCTTCCAGTGCAGCTATGGTTGCCATTTGCGCGATGGCATTGGCACCGCTGGTGATTTGTCCCTGCATTTTATTACATGCCCGGGCAATCCAGCTTGGGCCCCCAATATAGCCGATACGCCAGCCGGTCATGGCAAAGGCTTTTGAAACACCGTTCACCACAACAGTGCGGTCATGCATATCTTCAAACTGTGCCATTGAAAAATGTTTTCCGGCAAAGTTGATGTGCTCATAGATTTCATCAGAAATCACATAAATGTTGGGGTATTTTTGAAGTACATCGGCCAGAGCGCGCAATTCTTCTTTGCTGTATACTGAGCCACTGGGGTTGCAAGGCGAACTGTACATCAGCAGTTTTGTTTTTGGCGTAATGGCGGCCTCCAATTGCTCTGCTGTGATTTTAAAATTGGTGTCGATTGTAGTTGGGATTTCCACAGGAACCCCATCTGAGAGTTTCACCAGGTCGCTGTAGCTCACCCAGTAAGGTGCAGGAAGGATAACTTCATCACCTGGGTTGAGCATCACCATGGTCAAATTGGCCAGTGATTGCTTGGCACCCGTTGAAACCACAATTTGTGCCGGCTCATAGGTGAGGTTGTTGTCTCTTTTGAATTTTGTAATGATGGCCTTTTTCAGTTCGGCATAGCCATCAACAGGCGGGTAAGCGTGTATGTCGTCATTTATTGCTTGAATAGCAGCATCTTTGATAAATTCAGGAATGGTGAAATCGGGCTCGCCAAGGCTGAGACCAATAATATCTTTGCCTTCATTTTTTAATTCGCGGGCTTTTGCAGCCATGGCCAGTGTTGCAGAGGTAGCCATATTGTTCACTCTGTCAGATAAATGATCCTTCATAAAATTGGGTTGATCAGGGTTGATTAAGCACTCAAAGCCGGTTCTGCTCCCATTTCTTTTAGATGAGAGAAATGCGATTGTATAGCTTTGCGGGTGGTTTTGTATTCGTGGTAGGGTAAATTAAATTCCCTTGCCGTTTCTTTTACAATTTTTGAAATTTTTGTGTAATGAACGTGGCTGATGTTTGGAAAAATATGATGTTCCACCTGATGGTTTAAACCTCCTGTAAACCAGTTTACAATTTTATTTTTTGTGGCAAAGTTTACGGTAGTATATAACTGATGTATCGCCCAGGTATTTTTCATGGTTCCTGTTTCATCGGGAAGGGGCATTTGGGCTTCTTTAACCATATGTGCCAACTGAAAGACCACGCTAAGTATCACACCTGCAACATAGTGCATCACAAAAAAGCCAATAAGGACTTTCCACCAGGCTATTGATAAGATAAACATTGGAATTACAATCCAGATAGAAATGTAAATGATTTTAGAAACAACAACTATACTCCATTGTTTTACCGGGTTTGGAAATTCACCATAAGACAGTTTTCTCTTAAGATAATCCCTGGTTTGTTTGAAATCTGTGGTTAAAGCCCAGTTAAAGGTCAAAAGACCATAGAGCAAAACAGAATACAAATGCTGGTATTTGTGAAATCGTTTCCATTCTGAATGCTTGCTGAAACGCATAATTCTTCCGGCATCCATGTCTTCATCGTGGCCGTGAATGTTTGTATAGGTATGGTGCAATACATTGTGCTGTACTTGCCAGTTGTACACATTTCCTGCAAGGATATAAATCGTGCTTCCCATAAACTTGTTGACCCATTTTTTTGAGGAATAAGAACCATGGTTGCCATCATGCATAACATTCATGCCCACACCGGCCATACCCACACCCATAAGGATAGCGAGAAGCAACTGTGCCCATCCGGGAATATCAAGAGTAAGTAGTAAAAAATATGGGGTTAGAAACATGGCAAACATGGTCACCGTTTTCAGGTGAAGCTTCCAGTTGCCTGTTTTCTTTAAATTGTTTTCAGAGAAATAATCGTTAACGCGTTTGTTGAGTGTTTTGAAAAAGTTGGCAGGATCTTTTCTTGAAAATCGTATTGAGGGTGTGTTCATATGTATTTTGTAAAAACGCAATAGTCGTATTCAGATAATTGCAAATATAATTATAAATGGCGTCTTTGTAAGTTTGAAAGGTAAAAAAAGAAGTTAAATGTTTATTTTTGACCACTTAATGTAGCATATGGAATTGATTTTAAAATATTTCCCAAATTTAACTGACTCACAAATTGCTCAGTTTGAATTACTTCAAGAACTGTACCAAGACTGGAATCTGAAAATTAATGTGGTGTCCAGAAAGGATATAGACGAGTTGTATCTCAGACATGTGCTACACTCTCTTGGAATTGCAAAAGTCCAGCAATTTTTACCTGACAGCAAAATTCTTGATGTGGGTACCGGTGGCGGATTTCCGGGAATACCACTGGCCATTCTTTTTCCGGACACAAAGTTTCATTTGGTGGATTCCATTGGCAAAAAAATTAAAGTCGTTGACGAAGTCGTTGCAAGATCAGGAATCAAAAATGTGAAAACAACTAATGACCGGGTAGAAAACATCAAAGGAACCTATGATTTTATTGTAAGCAGGGCAGTGGCTTCCATGCCCACCTTTGTGTATTGGGTGGACGGGAAAATTGCCCGTAAGAATCTTCACGAAAGAAAAAACGGGATACTTTATCTAAAAGGGGGTGATTT
Organism: Planktosalinus sp.; assembly: GCF_059864935.1. Classification (NCBI taxonomy): domain Bacteria; kingdom Pseudomonadati; phylum Bacteroidota; class Flavobacteriia; order Flavobacteriales; family Flavobacteriaceae; genus Planktosalinus; species Planktosalinus sp. Next base: position 5,768 of record NZ_JCBCCK010000450.1, on the reverse strand, counting down.
GACGGAGGAATTAAACGACTTTCCTAAATCGGAAATTTATCCTTTAACCGATTTCTTTGAAGAAGAATTTTTTGATACCAAAAAAGTGGTGTACCTGCCTTTAAACAAGTAGTTATTTTCTGTATAAAAAATAGGTGTTAACTTCTTCAACATAAGCAGTTTTTGCCTCATCGGGTGACATGTTTCTGGTTTGAAACAAGGCATTTGCTTTAAAAGCGTTGATAAGTGGCGTTTTGCTGTTGGGATCGTCCTCATTGTTGTTGGCTCTTTTGTAATAGGCATATAAGCGCAACAACAAATCTGCCGGAAAGGGTTCCAGATGGTTGTTTACCCGGTCTACAGCTTCCTCAAAGGAGGCTTGAAGTTCTTCAGGATTCATTTTTTTCTGCTAAAATGGTGATTCCCCCCTTAACCTTTTGGTTAAGTTTTACATTGATTTTGGTTCCTAAAGGTAATAAAACATCTACTCTCGACCCAAATTTTATAAACCCGCTGTCGTCAGCTTGGTGGACTTGTTGACCGGTAACGGCATAATTTACAATGCGTTTGGCCATAGCACCGGCAATCTGTTTGTGCAGTATTTCACCAAAAACCGGGTTTTTGACAACTACTGTTGTTCTTTCGTTTTCTTCAGAAGATTTGGGGTGCCATGCAACAAGATATTTTCCGGGGTGGTATTTAGAATATACTACCCTGCCACCTACGGGATAACGCGTCACATGAACATTGATGGGCGACATAAATACCGAAACCTGAATTCGTTTTTCGTTAAAGTACTCTTTATCAAAAACCTCTTCGATAACGACTACCCTTCCGTCAACAGGCGATAAAACGTAGTTGTCACCCTGCTGAAAATTTCTTTTCGGGTTTCTAAAAAACTGGAGGATAAGCAGAAAAAAGAGTATTAAAACACTTACCAGTATTTTCTTGAGTGGTTCATTGTCAAGAAAAAAATGTGCAGCCAATCCAAGAATTAATAAAACGGAAAGTGCAGCTAAAATTATTTTGTGGCCTTCTTTATGAAACATAATTTACTAAAGTAATATAGGTATAAATAAATGGGCTGGAATAAATCATACTGTCCAGCCTGTCATAAGCCCCGCCGTGACCGGGAATGAGTGTGCCACTGTCTTTAACTCCCGCCTGACGTTTAAACTTTGACTGAACTAAATCGCCAATAGGCCCGATAAAACTAATCAAAATTGCCAAACCTAACCAGAAAAAAAGATTGTGTGTGTTTAAAAAATGTGAAATAAAAAGACCTGCAACAATACAGGCCGCCATCCCTCCAAGAAATCCGGCAATGGTTTTATTGGGGGAAATGCGTTCAAAAAGTTTTCGTTTACCGAAAGTTTTTCCAATCAGGAAAGCAAAAATATCATTGGCCCAAACCAGAACAAAAATAGAAGCAATCAAAAATGGGTGGTATTCATACCTGTCAAATGGAATCATTGCCAAAAACACAAAACCACTGATGAGGTAAAAAATAGTAACTATATACTTTTTCTTTTCAAACATGGGAATCATGCTTGTCCAAAGCAAATCTTTGAACAAAAATAAATTGACAAATCCGGTTAATACCAGCAGGAGTTTGGTAGCGTAAAAATCAAATTGCAGGTATGAGAAATAATAAAGAAACAGAATCAATATTCCATAAAGCACAAACGACTTTAAGTGAATGAGTTTTAAAAATTCCTGAAGGCTGATTAATCCAAGCAATAATATTACTCCAAGATAAGTGTATGAAGAGATAAAAATGGCAGACAAAAGGATGATTACATAGATTGCCCCAAATGTTGCTCTTATAAAAATTTCCTTCATATTACAAGTCTTCCAAAAGCAGCAAATATAAGTTTTTTGAACTACTCCCGTAAGTCATGAAATCATTTTCTTTCTTGCTTTCAAAGTTTTTTATGGTGGTAATATTTGAGGGAATGTTGTTTTTATTAGCGCTTTTAATGACGCGTAAACCTTCGCCAATTGTATCAACCAGTTGGCTGGTTGTGGCAAAAATGATAAAATTATCAGGCAGTTCTTTAAGCTTTTTTTCCTTAATTTGGTTTGAAGAAATTAAAATAGCACCAGCGTCAGCTACCAGTGATTCACATCTGGAAAAGAAAAACGCCGCACTCAAATTTGTAACAAATTTTAAATTGTAACTGCTGAATTTTGAAACAAGTGTTTTGTCAGTACAAAAAACTTCCTTTTCATACCAGTCGTTTTCAAGCAAAATATTGTCAAAGGCTTCTTCGAGCTCATCAATGTTTTCGCAATAGAGGAACTTTCCGCCATTTTTTCTGAAGTTGTAGGTGAATTTTTCGTCAGTAGGTAGAGGTACTTCCGGTAAATATTTACTTCTTTCTTCTTTTGGGGATTCCTTTTCTCTTGTTTTTCGGAATAATTTTTTAAACAAACTCATTCAAATTTTATTGAAGTGTTTATTATTATGACTTGCCCCAAATATAAAAAAAACTTGCCCTAAAAACGAATTAAGTTCTTTTTATCTTTTGCAAGCTGATTTTAAGCTTGAGGTTTTTTAAACTTGTCAAAAACGACATCCGGTTGGTCAAAATCCCTTTTTCCAAAAATAGTTTCAAGATTATCCTTAAAAATCACTTCTTTTTCAAGCAATACATTGGCAAGTTCAACAAGTTTGTCTTTGTGTTTTTTAAGAAGCTCAATGGCTCTTTGATATTGAGATTCGATTAAATTTGAAATTTCCTTATCAATCATCTCAGCAGTTTTTTCACTGTAAGGTTTTGTGAAATTGTACTCAGATTGACCCGAAGAATCATAATAGGTGAGGTTTCCAATTTTGTCGTTTAACCCATATATGGTTACCATAGCTCTTGCTTGTTTGGTGACTTTTTCCAAATCACTTAGGGCGCCAGTTGAAATTTTATCAAAAATCACCTTTTCTGCAGCACGACCTCCAAGTGTGGCACACATTTCATCAAGCATTTGCTCAGGCCTAACAATAAGCCTCTCTTCAGGAAGGTACCAGGCTGCACCCAGCGATTGTCCGCGGGGCACAATGGTTACTTTAACCAATGGAGCAGCGTGTTCAAGCATCCAGCTAACGGTGGCGTGTCCGGCCTCGTGAAAAGCAATGGCTTTTTTCTCATCGGGGGTGATGATTTTATTTTTCTTTTCCAAACCACCAATAATCCTGTCAACGGCATCGAGAAAATCCTGTCTGCCCACAGCTTTATTGCCTTTTCTTGCAGCAATTAAAGCGGCTTCGTTACATACATTGGCAATGTCTGCCCCGGAGAAACCGGGAGTTTGCTTGGCAAGAAAATCAAGGTCGAGGTTTTCTTCTTTTTTGATGGGCCTTAAGTGCACATCAAATATTTCTTTACGTTCCCTTAAATCCGGCAAGTCCACATATATCTGACGGTCAAAACGTCCGGCTCGCATCAGGGCTTTGTCAAGTACATCTGCTCTGTTTGTAGCTGCAAGGACGATGACATTGGCATTGGAGCCAAAACCGTCCATTTCGGTCAACAATTGGTTTAGGGTATTTTCACGCTCGTCATTAGAGCCTGAAAAATTACTTTTTCCACGTGCCCGACCAATGGCGTCTATTTCATCAATAAAAATGATGGACGGTGATTTGTCTTTAGCTTGTTTAAATAAGTCCCTTACACGTGATGCACCCACACCCACAAACATTTCCACAAAATCTGAGCCTGAAAGTGAGAAAAAGGGTACTTTGGCTTCACCGGCAACGGCTTTAGCAAGAAGTGTTTTTCCTGTTCCAGGAGGTCCTACAAGAAGAGCGCCTTTGGGTATTTTTCCGCCCAAAGCGGTATATTTATCCGGTGTTTTGAGAAAGTCAACTATTTCCTGAATTTCTTCTTTAGCACCTTCTAGACCTGCCACATCTTTAAAGGAAACTTTTACATCTGTATTTTGATCAAAGAGCTTGGCTTTTGATTTGCCTATGTTGAAAATCTGACCTCCGGGTCCACCACCACCGGCACCGGACATTCTTCTCATAATAAAAATCCAAATGGCAATGATAATGGCAAATGGAAGCAATGTCAATAGTATGTCGCCCCAAACGTTGGATTCTGTATCATAAACAACCGAGACCGGTAAATTGTACTCTTCTTTGGTACGCCTGATTTCATTTTCAAAATTCTGGAGATCTCCAAATTCAAACTGATATGCCGGAACATTTGAAACCAATGATTGTTGCCCCACTTTTCTGACATGAACATCCCTGGCTTTGCCCTCATCAGTTAAATAAACACGGGCTTTGTTTTTGTTGACAATCACCACACGCTCAATATCACCATTTTTCAAAAACTCCTGAAATTCTGCAGGTGTTGTTTTTGCAGCCTCAGACCAGCCACCGGAGCCAAAATAATTGATACCGATAAATGCAATTATGATTGCGGCATATATCCATAAAGGACTGAATTTTGGCTTCAAGTCCTTGTTTTTGTTGTTATTCTTGCCCGGGGTTTGATTCTCGGGTTTCTTGTTGGTATTTTCTGTATCGTTTGCCATTAATATGGTTTGATTAACTTAATAACTGGTTTGGATTTTAACTGTTTTTGCGTCACCCCAGAGGCTTTCAATGTCATAAAACTCCCTGATGTGTTTTTGAAACACATGGACTACAATGTTCACATAATCCATCAATATCCATTCAGCATTGTCTGAGCCTTCAATGTGCCAGGCTTTTTCTTTAAGTGTCTTGCTGACGGTTTTTTCAATGGAGTTTACTATAGCATTTACTTGGGTGTTTGAGGTTCCATTACAGATGATGAAGTAGTCACAAACTGTGTTTTCAATCTCCCTGAGGTCCAGGATTTCAATGTCCTGACCTTTAACCTCCTCAATTCCGTGGATTATTTGTGTAATTAATTGATCTGCTTCGTTTTCTTTTTTCGTCATTAAAACAATTATTTTTGCAAAGTTATTATTTTTTTGGTTTCACTTAGCCTCTAACTTTGTAAGATTAACTCATTTTTACCATTTCTTTTATGAACATACGCAAAATCAGTGCCACTACCTCTACAAACAGCCATTTAAAAGGCCTGCTTAAAGCTGAACAATTGCCTGATGGTTTTGTGCTTTTTGCTGAAGAACAAACCCAAGGCAGAGGGCAAATAGATTCATCCTGGCAATCACAAAAGGGAAAAAGCCTAACGTTTAGTGTGTTTAAGCAACTGTATGGTTTTGAAATTGAAAACCAATTTTATCTGTCAAAAGCAGTTTCACTGGCTGTTTATGACACTTTAAAATACTTTCAGATTCCGGAAATTAAAATTAAATGGCCCAACGACATTCTGTCAGCCGATAAAAAGTTGTGTGGCATACTCATAGAGAATATCATTCATCAACAATCGATAAAAGGTTGTATCGTTGGAATAGGAATCAATGTAAATGATGAAATATATACTGATTTGCCCAATGCCACTACCATGAAATTGCAGGCTGGACACTTATTTGATCGGGATGAAGTTTTAAGTCGATTTCTCGAAATTTTAAACCAAAAGTGGCAACTGATAGAAACAGTACAGCTTTCAGAAATTGACAAACTTTATTTTGAATTGCTTTACCGACTAAATAAAATTTCAGTTTTTGAAAATGCACAACAAGAAAAGTTCAACGGAAAAATAACAGGGGTTTCCAGGGAAGGAAAATTACTGGTTGAAACCGAAAATAATAAAATTTCAGCTTTTGATTTGAAAGAGATAAAATTATTGTCAGGACTGCAATGAGGCCATATTTGAACTCAAGGTTTCCAGAAA
>NZ_JCBCCK010000105.1:0-6431 GCF_059864935.1 Planktosalinus sp. | reverse complement strand
TAAGTAGCACACGCTTTAGCCAATCACGGTCAACAACGCATGAGTGCAGGCCAGCTCCAACAGTTGGGAGCTGTTGCCGGAAACATTGCCTTGGCCAACGACCCGGAATATCAAAACCTTTTTAATACGGCTTATGGTGTGGGGACTACTGTGGGTGTGATGTTGCCTTTTAGCAGAAATCACGAAACCGAAGCAGACCGTATCGGGATGATCCTAATGGCGATTGCCGGTTATGAGCCTGCTGAAACAGCTGAACTCTGGAAGAGAATGCAACAACAAGCCGGTGGTGCGCCACCTGAGTTTTTAAGTACACACCCTTCCAGTGATACCCGCATCAGAAATATAATGTCATGGGTGGAAGAATCAAAAGCAGAGGCCAGAAAACATGGTGTGACTACTTTTAAAAAGTAATGACCCCTTAACTTCAAAACATAAAATATTTTATACTTTAGAAGCTGCTTTAAAAAGCAGCTTTTTTTTATTGAATATTATGAGAAACCATTACGAAAAGGGAAACAAAAAACTATTGTTTGCCTGGGCCTTTTACGACTGGGCCAACTCGGTTTACAGCCTGGTAATTGCTTCGGCCATTTTCCCGATTTATTATCTGGCGCTTTTTGAACTATCAGAAACTGAAACGGTAGTGGTTTTTGGTGGCGAAATAAGAAGTACACCGCTCCTCAGTTATGTAACGGCTGCCGCTTTTCTTGTTGTGGCGTTAATGTCGCCTTTGCTCTCCGGAATCGCCGATTTTGTGGGCAACAAGAAAAAATTCATGCAGTTTTTTTGCTATCTGGGCAGCTTGTCCTGTATTGGGTTGTTTTGGTTTGACCTGGAGGCCATCTACTTCAGTTTGTCGTGTTATTTTTTAGCTTTGATTGGCTTTTGGGGCAGTCTGGTGTTTTATAATTCCTATCTGCCGGATATAGCTTATAAAGAACAGCAGGACAAAGTGAGTGCAAGAGGGTTTTCATTGGGATATACTGGAAGTGTATTCTTGTTGATATTTAATTTGGCGATGGTCATGAAACCCGGGTTTTTTGGACTTGGTGAAGGAGGCGAAGCTTCTTTATTGGCTATGAAAATTTCCTTCGTCACTGTAGGCTTGTGGTGGGCGTTATTCAGTCAGTACACTTTCTATTACTTGCCTGTTGGCCCGAAAAGTAACAACCGAGTGACTCGAAACGTGCTTTTAAACGGGTTCAGGGAATTGCAAACAGTACAGCGTTCACTACTTGAAAACATTCACTTAAAGCGCTATTTGTCTGCCTTTTTTGTGTACAGTATGGCTGTGCAAACCGTGATGCTTGTCGCTACATATTTTGGGGAACAGGAAATAAACTGGGCAGATTCAAGCGAAAAAACCATGGGATTGATTGTAAGTATTCTTATCATACAGTTGGTTGCTGTAGTGGGAGCTGAGCTTACCTCACGAGCATCAGGAAAATTTGGCAATATCCCCACTTTAATTGTTGTTAACAGTATTTGGCTGTGTATTTGTGTGGTGGCCTATACAATCACAGAGCCCATTCACTTTTATGTCACGGCAGGGGTTGTTGGGTTGGTTATGGGCGGCATCCAGTCACTGTCGCGCTCCACATATTCTAAATTTATTCCGCCCACAAAAGACACTACATCCTATTTCAGTTTCTTTGATGTGACCGAAAAGATTGGTATTGTTATCGGGATGTTGTTGTATGGTTTTATCGACCAGATTACCGGGAGTATGCGAAACTCGGTGTTGTTTTTAGTCGTATTTTTCTTTATCGGAATCGTACTGCTTTTAAGGGTTCCAAAAAGACATTTACACTAAGTTTCATCAACACGATAATGCAATTTTTTGAAAAAAAAGAAGTTGTTATATATTATTGCTTTCAAATTAATATTTTTAATTAAGTTTGCCAAGCAACCACTTTTTTAAGAAATCTACTTATGAAATTTAGACCATTACTTGCATTACTACTGATAATAGCGTTTGTTTCTTGTGATAATGAGCCCCTTGAGGGCGACTTTGTTGTTGATGATCCATCATTGCTTATTCCTTCGTTTAAGGCCGAGTTTGAAGATTTTTCCTTTATTGGTGAATTTTACAGTGCCGAAACGCTACAGGGTGTAACTACCATCACGGGAATCAGAAGTAACGGAGACATCATCACCTTAAATTTAAATGGAGCAGGAACAGGCTCATTTGATATGGTCACTCAGGGATTTGCCACATTTGGCATAAGCCAGGATCCATTTGCTTTCAACTCCAAAAATCAGGGTGGCTCCGGTCAGGTTACTGTAACACAATATAGCTCAGAGCTTGAGATTATCTCCGGAACATTCTTTTTTACTGCTACCAAGCCTATACTTGATGCTAATGGACAACCCATTTTGGACGGTAACGGCAATCCAACATTTGATGTTGTTGTGGTATCAGAAGGTGAGTTCAAGAACATCCCATTGGTTAGTGATGGCAGTACCGGGGGAGGGGATACCGGTGAGTTTTTTGCCGAAGTGGATGGAATTCCTTTTGTAGCCGGAGATGAAACCGCAGGAGCAACTTATATTGAATCAACCAACACACTTGTTATTGTTGGTGTAAATAACAACAGGACAATTCAAATAAGTATTGTTGATCCTGAGCCCGGAACCTATGATTTAGGGGCTAATTCAACAGCAGAATCCTATGCTTTATATAAAATTGATGGTCAGAATCCTTATACCACTTTATTGTCTGAAGGAGGTTCAGGAACTGTTACAATTACAAATTTAGATTTTGAAAACAATGAAGTTTCAGGAACTTTCTCATTTGTTGCAGGAAGGGATGAAGGCAACCAAACCGTTACAGTTGCCAATGGTTATTTCAACAATATAACTATATCAGCCGGAGTGCCCGGCGGCGATGATAATTTCTTGAATGCATTTGTTGACGGAATTGCTTTTTCTGCAGATAATATCACAATCTCAACAACTGATATCATTACTATACATGGAATCAAAACATCTACAGGTGAAGCCATTTCCTTCAATTTTCCTGCAGATACTGCACCCGGAACATACAATTTCACTTTCAACGGCACCATAAAAGCCGAATATTATGATGGAGATGTAAGTTATGGTTCAAATAACGGATTGCTGGTAATTATGGAAAATTCGGGGACCTTATTAAGGTTTGCTTTCAATTTCCAGGCTGCATTGGAAGCCGGAGGTGATATTGTTCATACCATTTCGCAAGGGCAGTTTCAATATAAATTTTAGCCTTACTGATAGAATCAAAATATAAAAGCCGCTCAAATAGCGGCTTTTATATTTTATGGAATTGAACGATTAGTTGGCAGACCTGATCCTTCCGGAGCCGGCTACTTTAGTATCAATTTTATCGGGTTTTCCTCTGTAGTTAACATTTCCTGAACCGCTCACTCTTACCTTTAAATCACCTGTGCAGTTGACGTTGTAGTCTCCTGACCCTGCAATGGTAATGTTTGCGTTCTCGGCTTCCAGACGATAGGCGTCCACACTTCCTGAGCCTGCAATACTTCCTTTTAAATGAGAAGTGACTCCGTTAAGGATAATGTCACCGGAGCCTGCAACCGTTGCTTCCAAATCGGTGCTTTGCACATTTAATTTAATATTGCCGGAGCCTGCCAGTTTTACTGTAAGCGCATCCGTTTTAAGATTAAATGCATTTTTAATTTCACCGGAACCCGCCAGGGCAACTTTACTTATTTTTTCAACCGGCACAGTAATTTCAATTTTTATTCCTCTACTGGGCTTTAGATTAACGCGGTCTTCGGGCTTAATATGTAAGTTTACACCCTTCACTTCAACGACTATTTCTTCGAGAAGGTTAGATTCACCCTTTAAAGTAATATTGCCTTCTTTTCCCTCAATAATAGTGACATAAAAATTACCGGCCACTGAAATACCGTCATAGTCTGAGGTTTGAATTGTGGTTGTAGTCAGGTTGCCGTTACCATTTATTGTATTTGAACCCCATTGGGCATTGATGTTGGTAAAGCATAGTAAAAGCGTAGCTGATAATAGTAATTTGAATTTTTGCATAACTGTTCGTGTTTAATTGATGATTGGATGAATGTTTATTTTTTCTGAATTCTCACGTTTCCGTAATCGGAAGTGATTTTGATGTTTTTCCCGGAATTTTTCTTGCCGTAATAGCCTTCATATTCACTGCGGGTGTTGTGAATACTTCTTAATGTAAATTCAATGTCGTCAGCACCCCTTAAATTGGCATAGGCCAGTTTTGTTGATAAATCAAATGAAGCACTATTGCTGTAGCCTATATCAATATTTGTATATCTGGCAGCTATAAATACGTTTGTGAAGTTTTTCTCCAGTAGATCTATGGTTATTTTTCCGTAGGTTGAATTCATATCAAAATTATTGGTTATAGAGCCAAAGCTGCTGGTGACATAACGTGTTTTTCCTTTGAAATTTTTAGCCTTGCCCACGGTCAACCTTCCATAAGAGCCTTCAAACTCCAGTGCTGATGTGATTTCCTTAAATTCTGAACGGGTGTAGTTTCCTTTAAAGCTTACATTATCACCTTCATTAATCACAAATTCAGAATAATCAGCATTGATGTTTACGTTTTTAACTTTTCCAATGGTAGCATTGGTTGTATAGTCAAAATTCAGGGTATTGCTACTGCCTAGAAGTTCTCCTAAAATGAATGTGCCATAATTACACGTGATTTTAGCATCGCCATTAAGTTTGTTCAGGTTGATGGCCCCGTAGTCATTTCTCAAATCCAGGCTGTTTGCTGCCGGCATTTTCACCGAATAGTTGATTTTCATATTGACGTTTCCGGAACGGTTGCCGAAAATACTCCAATTACTTTTGGAAGAACCGATTTTGGTCTGTGCTGTTACCTGTGACTTGTTACCGCTAAATTCTACGGTAATTTCATCCAGACGACGTTGCACCTCCTGCTCGTTGTTGCCGTTTGTTGTTATGACTACGGTAATTTCAATTTTATTTTGGTTCCAGGTGGTTATGTCCACATTCCCAAAACGGTTTTCAATTTTCAGTTGTGCGTTTTTGCTAACGTCAAAACTCCTTTCTATTTTCTTTTCCTTGGTGTGTTTACCGTTCATTGGGTCGTTCAATGCCAGCATCAGTCCGGGTAGGAGTGCGATAATTAATAGTAGTTTAAATTGTGGTTTCATCTGTATATAATATTTGTTAATAAGGAAGATGGAATGCCCGTAAATAGATCTTCAATTAAATTATATTTTTTCAACGGGCATTTCATGGCTCTTTAGTTTAAGTTCTTTTAATTGTTCAATCTGCTCCAGCACCTGTTGTAAAAGTTCTATTCTGCTTTGAAAGTTTTGAATCATTGCATAGATCACCCGTTCATCATTTCCGCTTTTTATTAGGTCTTTTTTGAGCTTTTCGTAGTCGTTTTCCAGAAATTCCATTTGTCTTAGGGCATCTTCAACCAGAACAAGTGTTTCAGGTGATTTTTCACGTTTCAGGTTTTCAAGTTCCCTTTGTATGGTGGAAGTGAAAAAATGTTGTGTTTGGGCAAACTCTGGCGAGATGCTTGCCAGGTCACCTTTGGGCGACTGCTCGTTCAGGAATGGAAAGCTAATCGCAATAATAATCAGAAAAGATGCTGCAATGGCAAGGGGTTTCCAAAATATCAGTCGCTTGACTTGTTGTTTGTTTTGCTCCTGTAGTTTCTGCATAAAGCGCAGTTGGTGTCCTTCTTTAGGTTCCGCATAATCAACCTCTTCGTTTTTGAAGAGTGTTTTCAAGTGGTTTTCCAGATGATCGTTTTTCATGATTTTTTATTTTTTCGCGTAAGCGTACTTATTGTAATTTTTTTTCAAACATTTTTTTTCTCAGGCTTTCTTTGGCCCTGGATACAAGCGTCCTGCTGTTGGCATAACTGATATCCAGTATTTCAGCAATTTCTTCATAATCATAGCCTTCAATAAAGTGAAGGTTGAGTGCTGTGCTGTAACTGGATTTCAGTGTTTTAAACGTTTCCAGTACTTCGTGTGCCTTTAAATGAACGTAATTCTCACTGTTGTCGTCCTCCTCATCCGGCACTTTGGTGAGCTTAAATTCCTCGATATCTTCGTGATACACTTGTTTTCTAAATTTAGTAATGCTTTGGTTGACCACAATTCGTTTGAGCCAGGCCCCAAAATTGGCTTCGCCTTTAAACGTATGCAGTTTGGTAAAAGCGGTTAAAAAGGCTTCCTGCATAATGTCTTCGGCTTCATCGGTTTGCTTGACAATGCGCAAAGCGGTATTGTACATGGCCTTGTAATAGCGGTTGTACACTTCCATTTGCGCCAGGCTGTTGCCTTTCAAACAGAGCACGACTAAATCATCAATATGTTTTTCGGTTAGTGTCAAAAAAAACGTTAGTTTGTATTAAAGATAGTTTAAAACCCAAATTGTTACACTTTTGA
>NZ_JCBCCK010000438.1:0-1737 GCF_059864935.1 Planktosalinus sp. | reverse complement strand
CTAAGTTGAATAACCACACCTCTAAAGAACTGGGTTCTGGTTTTTTCACCTTCTCTAATTTCGTAATACACAGTGATGGTATCACCGGCACCAAATTTTGGGAATTCTTTCTTTGTAACGAATTCGTCCTGAACAAATTTTACTAAATCTTCCATTGTAATTTAAGTTGGAATTAAAATCAAAACAACATTCACGATTTTCGCCAGAGGTTGAAGCGATTGCACTTTTCAATGCGGCTGCAAATATAATTATTTATATTGAAAAGGTAATTATTCTTTTGAATTATTCTTTGAGTAAGTCAGGCCTTTTTTCCTGAGTACGTTTGTAGGCTTCTTCCTCCCGCCATTCTTCAATTTTTGGGGTGTTTCCGCTCAATAAGATCTCAGGGACTTTCCATCCTTTGTACTCTGCAGGTCGGGTATAAATGGGTGGAGCAAGCAAATCATCCTGAAAGGAGTCTGTCAAAGCACTTGACTCATTACCCAAAACCCCGGGAATCAGCCTGATTATAGCATCACACAAAACGGCTGCACCCAACTCCCCACCACTCAATACATAATCACCGATAGAGATTTCACGTGTGATAAAATGGTCCCTCACACGTTGGTCAACTCCTTTATAATGTCCGCAGAGAATGATAAGGTTGTCTTTTAACGAAAGATGATTAGCCATACGTTGCTTGAGTGTTTCGCCATCAGGAGTCATATAGATAATCTCGTCATAGTTGCGCTCACTTTTTAGCTTACTGATGCATTTGTCAATGGGTTCAATCATCATCACCATTCCGGCACCGCCGCCAAACTGATAATCGTCCACCTGCTTGTAATTATCAGTCACATAATCCCTTAAATTATGAAAATGGATTTCTACCAGCCCTTTTTCTATCGCTCTTTTTAAAATAGAGGCTTCAAATGGGCTTTTCAGAAGTTCGGGTAATACCGTGATGATATCAATTCTCATTCTCTTTCAATTTCTAGGTTTTGCAAATTTACGCTTATAATCTTTATGCCAATAAAAAACCACTTCAAAGTCAATTGAAGTGGTTTTTGTTTTAAATATATATCTATTAATAATAAGTGTATCGTCTCACTTTAGCAATGTATTTTGCCAAACGAATAACCTGATGGCTATAACCATATTCATTGTCATACCATACATACAGTACTGCATTGGTTCCGGCTGCGTTTACAATCGTTGCATTGCTGTCAAAAATTGCAGGGGCCGATGTCCCAACAATGTCACTGGATACCAACTCGTTATTCAATGAATATTTGATTTGCTCTACCAAATCACCTTCAAGTGCATATTTCTTCAATACAGCATTAATGCCTTCTTTAGTGGTTTTGTTTTTAAGCTCAAGGCTTAATACAACAAGTGAACCGTTTGGAACAGGAACACGAATGGCATTTGAAGTTAGTTTTCCAGCAAGTTCCGGCAACGCTTTGGCAACGGCACTTCCTGCACCGGTTTCGGTAATCACCATATTTAAAGCAGCAGCACGTCCTCTTCGGTACTTTTTATGAAAGTTGTCCACCAAATTTTGGTCATTGGTGTAAGCGTGAATGGTTTCCAAATGCCCCTGAACAATTCCGAAAGAATCTTCAATGGCTTTCAAAACCGGGGTAATGGCATTGGTGGTACAAGATGCTGCTGAGAAAATATCTACTTTATCAGGGCTGTAATTATTTTGGTTTACACCGTGAACAATATTGGGGACACCTTTTCCTGGAGCGGTCA
>NZ_JCBCCK010000096.1:0-3297 GCF_059864935.1 Planktosalinus sp. | reverse complement strand
TTTTCCTGCACATTAACGCCATCTTCCAAAATAATCTCGCCCCAATCTCCACGAATTGCAGCTCCCGGACCGATATAACAGTTTTTTCCAATAATCACGTTTCCGGTGACAGCCGCCAACGGATGTACGAAACTGCTTTCGTGGATAACCGGAATATGTCCTTTAAAGCTGTAAATCATAAGCCCCCTAAATCCCCCAAAGGGGGACACTTTTTTTAATTATTCCACTCCTGCTCCCTCCCTTTGGGAGGGTCGGTGTGGGCTTTTTTATTTATACCCTTCAAGCTTCTTCTTAGTAAACGCACTCAACACCAATCGTCCACTAATCTTAGCGCGTTCTTTCAAGAGTTCATCCCAGTTTTCAGTGCCGGTCCAGATGACTTTTTTCATTTCTGTCATTGCTTCGGGATTGTAAGTGCAAAGATTTTCGGCGAATGACTGAACTGCTTCATCTAGTGCCGAAATGTCTTCAAAAACTTCCATATAAAGCCCTTTAGCTTTTGCCCATTCTGCCTCATAAAAGCTGTTAGCATCGATTGCAATTTGTGACATTCCACTTAAGCCTAATTTACGCTCCACCGCAGGACCCACCACAAACGGACCGATACCCACATTGAGTTCGCTGAGTTTTATTGCGGCATATTTGGTTGCCATACAATAATCTACTGCCGAAGCAAGACCTACACCTCCACCCACTGTTTTCCCTTGTATACGGCCGATAATAAATTTAGGACACTTTCGCATCGCGTTGATGACATTGGCAAAGCCACTGAAAAAGATTTCGCCGGTTTTTTCGTCGTTGATGGAAATGAGTTCGGTGAAACTGGCACCGGCACAAAAGGTTCGGTCACCCCCGCTTTGCAGGATGATGACTTTTATAGCATCGTTATCACCTGCTTTGGTAATGGTTTCAGCCAGTTGAGCCAGCAAATCACCCGGCAAGCTATTATGCGCCGGATGGAAAAATTCTATCGTGGCGATATGGTTGTTGATTTGTTGTTTTACGTAGGGTTGTTGTTCCATATTCATTTCCCGCGAAGGCGGGAATCTCGTCTTTATATCACAAATCTGTGATGGTTAAATATAATTGATAATCGTTAAACATTCGATTTCTGTCTAATCTTTATTCTCACTAAACTTAAAAATATAAACATTATAAATAAAGAAATTAATTCGCTTAAAATATACCATATATTTAAATTTTGAGAAATTTGATCTTCATATATCAAAAAAGGGTTTACTCCAAAATATAGAATTGCTATTAAAATATAAAAAAAAGTAAAAATCAAATTTGCTTGGTTAATAGACAGTTTGACTTTAAGTATTAAATTCATTGATATAATACAAATAATAGATATAATGGTTGACAGGGCAGAACCAAACATAATTACTAGCGGAGCCATTCCTACTGCACCTCCAGGATATTTCATTTGATTGATATACCATATAAAAATAAGTGTACTAAATAAACTAATTAAGAAAAATGAAATTAAATATTTAAAAATTAAATTCATACACTATAGTATATAACAAACAATTATAGTTTTAAGGCTATTGACCTTTAAAATGTGGATAATGTTATTTCATTTTTTCAAAAGTTGCCTTTTCAACCAATTATAATAAACCAAATTGCTCAAAATGATGATTCAAATGTTTCCTCTCCAACAAATACCATTCATAACGATTCAAATACCCAAACACGGCATTTTTTTGTAAGGCATCAGGGTTTTCTTTGAAATATTCCAGGTACTCCTCACGGGCTTCCAGCATTTTTTGTTTTGCGGTTTCCAAATCGGGGTGATTGAGGGCTTCCAATTCATTGTCATTCATCAACGGCATTTTGTATCCCTGTGGCATTGGGTTGAAATCCCACAGGGTGGCTTGCACTTTTTCGATGTATTCTTCGGGTGTTGCGATGTCAAAATTTTGCATTTCGCCGGAAGCAATACGGTAACTGAACTCTAGATGTTCCACCATATGTTGCGGTGTCATCTTTCCCCATTTGGGTTGTGTTGATTCTGATAATTTGCTCAGGTAAAACGGAATGTTTTCTGAAGTCATTTCGACGAAAGTCGTTTGCTTTTTCTGAACCATTGTCAAAATGGTGGCAAAGGCAACCATTTCATCCTCAATATCAAACACCTCAACATACCATTTTACAATGCCTGAAGGATGTTCTTTTGCATTGCTGTCGCGATCTACTTTTTGTTTACACGTAAGGCGCACATAAATGGTGTCGTTGTGATACAATGGGCGTAAAAACCGAATATCCTCTAGCCCGTAATTTGCCGCTACCGGCCCTTTATTGGGATACACAAACAAGCCCGCTGCCGCGGAAATGATAAAATAACCGTGGGCGGTACGTTGTTCAAAAATACTTCCGTCAAGAGAGGTGATGTCTGTATGGGCATAAAAATGATCCCAGGTGAGGTTGGCAAAATTAACGATGTCACCATCAGTTAATGTGCGTTTATGGGTTTTGAGCGACATTCCGGGTTGGATGTCTTCCCAGTGATAGGTAAATGGATGCTTTTCAGCTTCTATGTAAGCAGACTTGGGTTGGTAAATACCGGTGATTTCCGTTAAGGTTGTAGGCGAACCCTGAATGGCAGTGCGTTGCATATAATGTTTGATACCCCGCATACCACCCATTTCTTCACCTCCTCCGGCACGTCCGGGACCTCCGTGTACGAGCAACGGCAATGGCGAACCGTGACCGGTGCTTTGCTTGGCGCTTTCGCGATTGATGGATAATATTCTTCCGTGATGGGAAGCGGCTCCTATGGTGAATTCTTTGGCAATAGCGTTATCATTGGTAAAAATGGAACTCACAAGAGAGCCTTTACCCATTTTGGAAATTTTGATTGCCTCTTCAATTGTGTTGTATGGCATCAACGTACTCACCGGGCCAAAAGCTTCGGTAACGTGAGCAGCTTCGTTTTGTAACGGATTGTCTTCGCGTAATAAAATAGGGCGAATGAAAGATCCTTTTTTTGAATCGGCACCCATGGCTTCAAAATCGTCAAAGCTACCATAGACAATTAGAGCGGTTTCAGCAATTTTTTGCACCTGACTTTTTACAGATTCGCGTTGCGCGTGACTTACCAAAGCACCCATGCGCACTTCTTTTAATCGCGGGTCGCCCACTGTTACTTTATCTAGTGCTTTACCAAGGGTGATTTGAACATCTTCCATATATTTTTCAGGTACGAGAATGCGACGGATGGCGGTACATTTTTGTCCGCATTTCACGGTCATCTCGTTACGTACTTCTTTGATGAATAAATCAAATTCAGGA
>NZ_JCBCCK010000112.1:0-12384 GCF_059864935.1 Planktosalinus sp. | reverse complement strand
CTATGTGACCAAAAATGCACTTGACTAAAAATATTCCATTTTAATATCCTATGAAAAAGTTTCTACCCGTTTTTTTATTTTCAATTATTTTTTGTTTTACAATTCAATTGAATGCACAGCAGGAACACTTTTTGCCCAAAGGCTTAACTGAGCATGAAAAAAGTATTGTTGCCGATTTTCAATTTAAAAGCAATAAAATTTCCCCGCCACCAACCCTGCCTGTAAGAACTGCGGCAGAGTGGGAGGAAATTGAATATCTCGTCATTCGCTGGACCAGTACATTTCAGGACATTTTACTTCAGGTTGTTCAGGCCGCGGTTGAAGAGTGCAAGGTTTTGATCACTACTGAAAACCAAAGCACTGTTCAAAGTTTTTTGAGTTCAAATGGAGTTGATATGACAAAAGTGGAATTCTTAAATGCTCCCAGTAACACGATTTGGATTCGCGACTATGCCGGAAACACGGTTTATACCAACGATGTAGAGGACAGGGCACTAGTAGACTGGATTTATAACAGGCCCAGGCCTCTGGACAATGATATGCCCGTTGCTCATGCAAATTATGTGAACGTGCCTATTTACAGAACCAATTCCGGCACAAACGATTTGGTCAATACAGGAGGGAATTTTATGACAGACGGCTTGGGAACCGCTTTTGCTTCAAAGCTTGTTCTGCAGGAAAATCAGGCAGGAAATCCTTATGGTGTTTCTGTAAAAACCGAAGCTCAAATAGATGACATTATGCTAAATTATATGGGAATTTCAAATTATATCAAACTGGATCAAGTTCCGTGGGACGTCATCGATCATATTGATATGCAAATGAAACTGCTTGATGAGCAAACAATTTTAGTGAGCAGATATCCACCCGGAGTGGCTGATGGCCCTCAAATTGAAGCCAACATAAACTATATCACCTCAAATTATCAAACCCCTTTTGGAACCGATTACAAAATTGCCTGGATTGATGCTCCACCAAGTGCATCAGGATTGTATCCCGATAACGGAGGCCATTACCGAACCTATACAAATTCAGTTTTCGTTAACGGAACAATGATTGTTCCCACTTACCGACCAGATGTTGACGGACCGGCACTGGATTACTACCAGGAATTACTCCCCGGCTACAACATAGTTGGGATTGATGTGGACAATTCCGGTCAAAACCTTATTTCTCAAGGCGGAGCCATTCACTGTATTACGCATGCCATTGGTGTGCCTGACCCCCTTTGGATAGTTCATCAACCACTGGAAGAAGTAAATACTACTGTAGACATTTCTGTTGACGCTATGATTAAACACAATTCAGGAATTGACCAAGTGAAAGTATTCTGGAGAGAGGTGGGTGACACAGTCTTTGAAGAAACCGCTATGAGTTTTGACGTGGATGACAATTGGACATCGTCATTAACAGTACCAACAAATGCCACAAGTATTGAGTATTACATTTGGGCTGAAGCCAATTCCGGAAAAACAATGACACGACCCATAGTTGCACCTGATGGTTACTGGACGTTTGACATTACCAATTTATCTGTGGTGGACTGGGCTCAGAACAATATTGTTGGACCTTATCCAAACCCGGCGACAAACGAGGTGTCATTTAACCTGAACAACATTCATGGCGAAATAAACATCACCATTCACAATGTGTTGGGTCAAAAGCTTTTTGAAAATACCCTTGAAACCGGAAACGGAAAAATAACCTTAAACCTGAACCCCGATTGGAAAGGGACACTTTTTGTGACTTTTTCAGGAGAATTTGGCAGCGTGCATAAAAAGGTTTTAAAATTTTAAAACCGATTGCACATCATAACCGGCTATTTTTTGCCTTCCGTTAAGGAATTCCAGTTCCATTAAAAAACTACACTGTACAATCTTGCCACCCAGGTGCTCTATGAGTTCGCAGGCAGCTTTTGCAGTTCCTCCCGTTGCCAGCACATCGTCGTGCAGTAAAACCAAATCGCCTTTCTCAATGGCGTCTTCGTGCATTTCAATATGGTCATCACCATATTCCAAGGCATAACTGCGACTGATGATTTTATGGGGCAATTTGCCAGGTTTCCTTATCGGAACAAAGCCGGCATTGAGCTTTTGAGCCATAAGCGTTGCAAAGAAAAAACCGCGGGATTCTATACCAACCACCTTATCTATTTTTCGGTCGCCCAGCATTTCCAACAGTTGATCCAAACAGGCCGAAGTTGCCTCGGGGCTGTTGAGCAGGGGAGTGATGTCTTTAAAAACAATCCCGGGTTTGGGAAAGTCGTTGATGGTGCGGATGTATTTTTCCAGTTGCATAGGTATGATTTTGACGAAGCATAAAGTTAAAAAATAAAACTTTAAGTAAACTGACGGGAATCATTTACAAACAAAAAAACAACGTATTCAAGAATGAAGTTGTAATAGCAACTGAGATAGGAATATAAAATACCCTTTTTACTCAATATTGTGTATTAATTCTTCACTATCAATTTTTTGTGAGCTACACTTCCATTGTTTTCTATTTTCAAAATGTAGATGCCGCTCACAAGGTTTGTAGTGGTTATTGATGAATTGTTATTGGTGTTTTTAAAAGTGGAAATCAATTTACCCGTCATATCAATAACAGTCACTGTTGAACCATCAGGAATGTTGTTGATGGTAACAAGGTCATTTGCAGGATTGGGAGAAATGGTTACGTTTTTTATGTTGTTTCCAAAATCAACACTCGATAAAGTTTCACCACTTAGTCGCGCGATACGATTTATGGGGGTTCCGTCATAATTTATGAAATTGCCACCAATGATAATGTTCCCATCGTTTTGAATGGTGGCGGTGACAATATTTCCATTTGCTCCTAACCCGGCATTAAAAGAGGCATCCAAAGTGCCATTTTGATTCAGACGGGCAATACGATTTATAGCTGTACCATTATAGAGGGTAAAATCACCACCAATTATGATCTTTCCGTCGTTTTGTTTCGCAATCTTTATAATGGCGTTATTTGCGCCTGTTGTATAGTCGAAAGTGGCGTCAAGTGAACCATCGGGATTTAATCGGGCGATATGATTTCTGGAATTTCCATCATAATTGATAAATCTACCCCCAATAATGATTTTTCCATCGTCCTGTGCCAAAATATTTAAAACAGTATTATCTGCCCCTGATCCCGGGTCAAATGTAGTATCCAGTGAACCGTCTTGATTTAAGCGTGCGATACTTTTTCTTGCAATTCCATGATAAGAAGAAATATTACCTCCAATTAAAATTTTATCATCGTTTTGAATTTTGAGGTCAAGAATACTTCCCGTTACTCCTGTTCCAAAGAAAGAGGGATCAAGAGAGCCGTCAGGATTTAATCGGGCGAGATTATTTTTTGGTGTACCATCATAAGCAGTAAAGAACCCTCCGATTATAATTTTTCCATCGCTTTGAAGAGCAATGCTATAAACATGGCCACTTGCTCCTGATCCGGGGTCAAATGTTGTATCCAGTGAACCGTCAGGATTTAATCGCGCAATACTATTTCTGGGTGTTCCATTGTATGATGTAAAAAAGCCTGCGACAAGTATTTTGCCGTCGTCCAGAATAATTAATTTATATAGAAGACCACTTCCGTTTATATCAAATCCCGAATTAAAAGAGGTGTCAAGAGTGCCATTTTGATTCAGGCGTGCTATTCTGAATCTGGTTATTCCATTGTAAGCAGTGAAGCCGCCACCAATTATAATTTTACCATCGCTTTGAACAGCGCTTGTAGTTACCGTAGCATTTGCACCCGAACCTACGTAAAAATTGAAGTCCAACGAACCGGGTTGGGCAAAACCGGTGCCACAGAGTAATATAAAAAGTACACTAATAGTCAGGGTTAAGCAGGTAATTTTTTTCATGTTAGTTTAATTAGTGGGTGTGAATAATTTGGGTTTGTAAAATTTTCAGGTTGCTTGAGCGGGCTAATATTATTGCCCAAGGACAATTTACAACCTCTAAACTTATGATTTTTTAAATGTAAGATAATTTTCTTACATACTCAGTCGGTAAACATAATTGGATTTTTTATTTCAGAAGTTGTAAATTTTAGCAATATGAATTTTGAAATTATTTTTCAAAAACACAAAATTTTGGATAAACTCCTTTTATAATAAAGAGCCTTTATATAATGGTCTTTTTTTATTAATATGGGTGTATGTTTTTACCCAGTCTTAAAGATGGTTTGATCAACACCTCTTTCAAAAAAAACTACAGGAATGACTCCCAGCGAATTTAATAAAGTGGGTGCGTACTTCTAACTTCGTACTTCTAACTTCGTACTTAATACTCAATACTATTTCATCCTCAAAACAACGTTCCCCTTTTTCCTTCCGGTATCTACATAACGGTGTGCTTCTACCACTTGGTCCATTGGAAAGGTCTTGTCAATGACTGCTTTAAGTTTGCCACTTTCATAAAGGGTTTTAAGAAATTCTAACTGTTCTTGAGATTCTGAAGCAATCTCTAATCCCAGAACAGATTTATATACGCCTTTTTCTGCCAAGTGACTTTTGAATTGTTTTTTAGTGGTTTTACCCACGGCGTCCACGATAATATCAAAGGGTTCGGATTGTTTGCTTATGTCTTCTTTGTCATAAAGGATGATTTTGGTGACACCCAAACTTTCCACCAATGGCTTACCGTCAGAACTGCAAATGGCTGTAATATCCCCATTGTAGTATTGCGCAATTTGTATGGCCGCAGTCCCGACTGAGCCTGTAGCGCCTATAATCAATACTTTGGGGTTTGTCTTGCGTTTTATATGGGCTTTCTCTAAAAAATAGATGGCAGATTGCCCGCCAAAAATCAATGAAGCTGCTTCTTCAAAAGAGGCGTTTTTCGGCATCAGAGCCATGATGCTTTTTTCTTTAACAGCAATGTATTCTGCATAGGTTCCAAAATTAAAACCGGTCATTCCAAATACGTTATCACCTTTTTTAAATTTTGATACTTTAGAACCAACATCTTCTACAATGCCCGAATACACGAGACCTAAAATGGGTTTTCTGGGTTTTGAAAACCCTAAAACCAGGCGCATCACTATTTTCATGAATAATCCCCCAACCACAAGCCCCCTTACCCTTGCATCACCGGAATTTACAGTGGTAGCCATTATTCTGACCAGAATTTCATTGTCTTTAGCAACAGGTTTGGGAACTTCCCTGATTTTTAAGACTTCAGGGGGGCCGTATTTAGTACAAATAACTGCTTTCATAGATACTTAGAATTTATAACAAAAATGCAGACCGGGTTTTCCGAAAAAGTATTTGGACCACTAATATACTATATGACTATTCAAGTCCTGATTTGTTACAATGTTTGTGGGGTCTTCATTTCGCAGATTCGCAAAAGAAGCTGTATGCTGTAAGCTAATTGCTGGCAGCTGTATGCTGAAAGGGCTTTTACCGTAACGGATTGATATAAGCATTTATAAAGCTCTTTGCGCCCCCTTTGCGGTTTATATTTGCGAACTTTGCGTGAAACTCATCAATGCGCATTTCACGCAAACCTGCTTGCCGGCGGGCAGGGGCGCAAAGCACCTCAAAGAAGCAGTAAAAAAATCTTAGTACTTAATACTACAATAGTTTACAGGTTATTTTACTTAACCTTTAATTCAAATGGATAATACTAAAAAAGAATACATTTAAAATAAAAAAGGTTGCCTAATGTTTTTAGACAACCTCAGATTATAGGTTCTACTCATTTTTTATTTCGAGGATCATCTGCACTGTTGACATAATTTATGCCCCAGGGTCCAATACCGTGCAGTTGTATTACAGAAGGCTCTGTGGTATAAGCATAATGTCTGAAACCAATAGGCATCACAGCAAATCCACCTACTTCCAGCCGGGTGCCTTTGTTTTTATCCAGTTTATCCCCTGCTCCCATATAAAAGCTTCCTTCAAGAACTGTTACATGTTCAACAGCCGGATGCCAATGTGCAGGTATCTCATAATTGGCTGGCATCTGAATGCGGGCGGTAAAGGGACCGGCTTTAGAAAGGTCTCCTTCAATGACAATAAATTTTGCTCCGGGTGGCAAAGAAGAGGGGCCCTCCATCCATTCAAGTTGGTGGTTATTGATCATAATGTGTTCTCCCTTCATTTCTCCATGTTCCTGGGAATAGACTGTAAAAACAGCAACAAACATAGATAGCATCAATGCAAATAGTTTCGGTGTTTTCATAATGTTTTATTTTAAGGGTTAGTATTTACAAGGTTAAAATTTATATTAAAAACATCTGTTGAGCATATTTTTTAATGAAAACGCTAAAACAAGCCGATCCTTTTCTTCATTTAGCCCCCCCAAAAAATATTTAATATAGTCTATAAAAACAGCAATAGGCTTTGTGAAGACTGGGGAAAGGTTTGAAATTTATGATTTAAGAAAAACTAAATTAAGAAAAAATAATAAAATCTTAAAATAATAATGTTAAAATTAATCGGTCAGAATAGACATTAGGAAAATTTGAAAGAGGTAATATTAACCCAAGATATGGGGCGGGGATCTTGAAATTCAATTGCAAAAAATAAAATTATATCCAAATTTAAAAGCTCAGCAGTGTGTGCATACTCTTGTGCGGCACCTCGTCGCTCGTTCCTCGCTCTGTCGGTGTGACAAAGGAGTGGAGTTGGCGTGACAACCCCCCCCCTTTTTTGTCATTCCGAAGCGTTAAAAAAATGTCTTGAGGACATTTTTAGCGAAGGGGCCAGCTGGCGTGCGGGCAAGAGGAGGAAGTAAAAATCCTTGAGATTCCAAATCAATAATTCAATATATTAAGGTGATGGGGTTTCCAAATTATTAACTCATTGAAGAACCTTTATTTTTACGCCGTAACGAACGAAATTTTTAGGAACGCTTTCGTCAGCCCAGGTCCCGCACTTGTTGCGGGATTTGTTTCTACGTCACCCTTGTCGAAGGGTTGCGCGATGCAAATCGACGAAGGAGATTCACGAAAACCTATGAAAAACAATAACAAGGTCTTGAGTAAAAAAGAAAGAGAAGGTTACTCCCTCAAAAACCCTTTCGCCTCACCACCGCTCAGCAGCACATAAAAATACTTCCCGTCATAATACTTGCGCTCAATTTTATAGGATTGTAAAACGTCTTCATCTTTTTCTTTCGCGCTAAACGAGCTAAAAATAAGAATACTTTGCAAAGCAATTACCACCATTAACAGCGGGACCAAGAACCGTGGATTTTTCATAATACATTTATTTTAGGTTTTCTGAATTTATACAAGAATAATACCGCTATGATAAGAGTTGGAAGGTAAAATCATTTTGCTGCTTAATCAATTCCAACGTTTTTCTCTTGTATTTTATATAAATTAAATAATTAAGTTAAAAATGAGAGGTTTTTTTATCTTTGAAATCAAGAGGTTATGTAAAAATTTATTGGAATGAAAATTTAATTTCTATAATGCAAGTTACAAAAGCCTTCTATTTTTCTTATCAGTGAAATTGTAAAAATTGCTTAATCGATTGAACCTCATTATAATTTCAATTGAATACAGCGATTATATTAAGATAAACAAATGAATAACCTGGTTTACTGATACATGAATTCAATTGCATTTGTTGATACCGAGATTGAGCCAAAGAGCAGAAAGATTCTTGACATAGGAAGTGTCAAGGGTGATGGAAGTTCTTTTCACAAACCTTCAATTGCTGAATTTGTTCAGTTTTTAAACGGTACAGAGTTTATTTGTGGACATAATATTCTCAATCATGACATTAAATACATAGCAAAAGCACTAAATGAAGCAAGTGTAAACGCAACAAACATAATTGACACTTTATACCTTTCACCACTTCTTTTCCCGACTAAACCCTATCATAGTTTATTAAAAGATGACAAATTACAATCAGAAGACGTAAACAACCCTTTGAATGACTCAATTAAAGCAAAGGATTTATTTTATGATGAAGTTACGGCTTTCAATCAAGCAGACGAATCCCTAAAACAAATTTTCTATTTGTTGTTGCATGATAAGAAGGAATTCCATTCTTTTTTTCAGTTCATTGCATATTCAAGTGCTATCACCGATACTGAAAAACTGATAAGGCAAAGCTTTAAACATGAAATTTGTGAAAACGCTGATTTAAATAAAATTATCTTAGAGCATCCAATCCAATTGGCTTACGCTTTATCTCTCGTACACTCTTCTATCAAACACAAAAAGATAAATTCAATTACACCGCCCTGGGTATTGAAAAACTATCCTGAAGTGGAACGAATCATGTTCCTGTTGCGAAATAAACCTTGTGTTACCGGATGTGAGTATTGCGACAACTCATTAGACGCACATAAAGGACTGAAGCGTTTTTTTGGATTTGATTCATTCAGGACTTATGGAGACGAACCACTTCAAGAGCAGGCTGTAAAAGCAGCCATAGACAACAAATCTCTCCTTGCGGTTTTTCCTACCGGAGGAGGAAAGTCAGTTACTTTTCAAGTTCCTGCATTGATGAGTGGTGAAACATCCAAGGGTTTGACAGTGGTAATTTCACCATTGCAGTCACTGATGAAGGACCAGGTAGATAACCTTGAAAAATCAGGAATCACTGAAGCGGTCACAATCAATGGACTACTTGATCCCATTGAAAGGGCAAAATCATATGAAAGAGTAGAAGACGGCTCAGCATCAATTCTTTATATCTCACCCGAATCATTGCGTTCTAAAACAATTGAGCGCTTGATTTTGGGAAGAAAAATAGTTCGTTTTGTAATTGATGAGGCACACTGTTTTTCATCCTGGGGGCAGGATTTTAGAGTTGATTATTTATACATAGGTGATTTTATAAAGTCCATTCAGGCAAAGAAAAATTTGGAAGATGGAATCCCGGTTTCCTGTTTTACTGCAACAGCAAAGCAAAAAGTCATTGAAGATATTCGAGAATATTTCAAAGAAAAGCTATCACTGGATCTTGAGCTTTTCACTTCCAAAGTATCCAGAACAAACCTTCATTACAAGGTTTTTGAAAAAGGAAACGAAGAAGAAAAATATCAGGCAGTAAGAGACCTAATAGAAGAAAAAAACTGCCCGACAATCATTTATGTTTCCAGGACACGAAAGGCTTATTTACTTGCTGAGCGATTAACTCAGGATGGTTTTAATGCAAGACCTTATCATGGTAAGATGGATGTGAAAGAAAAAACGGCCAATCAAAATGATTTTATTTCCGGTGAGGTTCCCATTATGGTTGCTACATCTGCTTTTGGTATGGGTGTGGATAAGAAAGATATAGGACTGGTGATTCACTTTGAAATTTCAGACTCACTTGAAAACTATATTCAGGAAGCAGGTAGGGCAGGACGGGATTCAGCTATTTCTGCAGATTGTTTTGTGTTGTTTAATGAAGATGATCTCAATAAGCACTTTATTTTATTAAATCAAACAAAACTTTCCATTAAAGAGATTCAACAGATTTGGAAGGCAATCAAAGAAATTACCAGATTTCGTTTATCTGTTTCAAATTCGGCTTTGGAAATTGCACGGAAAGCCGGATGGGACGACAATGTAGTTGAAATAGAAACAAGGGTAACCACTGCAATCGCTGCTTTGGAGGATGCAGGCTATTTGAAACGCGGGCAAAACATGCCAAGGGTTTTTGCCAATAGCATCCTCTCAAAAACTGCTCAGGAAGCCATTGACAAAATTAAAGCATCTGAAAGATTTGAGGAAAAACAAAAGGAAAAGGGAGTCAGGATTTTAAAGAAACTGTTTTCAAGCAAAAGCAGAAAACAAACAAATGAAGAGCCAGCCGAATCAAGAATAGATTATATCAGTGACCATTTGGGTATTGTAAAAGAAGAAGTCATAAATATTGTAAATCTGCTTCGCGAAGAAAAAATTCTGGCTGATGCTAAAGATTTAACAGCCTTTATCAATAAAGGGGTAAGCATAAATCGCTCCCTAAATATTGTTGAAATTTATTGTAAGATTGAAAATTTCTTGCTCCCATTAATGGAAGAGCAGGAAAAAACCTTTCACATAAAAGAATTGAATGAGGAAGCTGAGGAGCATGGATGTGAAGGTGTGACGCCCGGCAAAATTAAAACCGTCTTTAACTTTTGGGCAATTAAAAATTGGGTTAAGCGACAAAACTTAGCTTATTCAAAAAATCACGTTGCGGTGCTATCACTTCACCCTATTGAAACTCTGAAAGGGAAATTAGAAAACCGCCATGAGTTGGCAAGGTTTTTTATTGAGTATCTGTACAAAAAAATTAATTTGAGTATATCGGCTGATGATGCGGGTAAAGAAGAGGTATTGGTTGAGTTTTCAGTTCATGAATTGAAAGATGCTTTTGAAAATTCAATTGCAAGTTTTGGAAAGAAAATCTCAATTGAAGATGTAGAAGATACCTTGTTTTATTTGTCTAAAATAGAAGCCATCAAGATTGAAGGAGGCTTTCTGGTTGTTTACAACCGGCTGACCATTGAAAGGGTTGAACAGGACAATTATAAAAGATATACCAAGGATGATTATCAACGCCTGAATCAATTTTACGAAAACAAAGTGCAGCAAATTCATATTGTTGGTGAATATGCAAAGAAAATGATAAGCGATTACAAGGAAGCATTGCAATTTGTTGAGGATTATTTTCAGTTAAACTACAGTTCATTTCTTAAAAAATACTTTCCGGGAAGCAAGGTTGATGAACTAAGACTTAAAATGACCCCCGGGAAATTCAAACAACTTTTTGGCGAATTATCGCCGGCACAATTAAAAATCATCAAAGACAATGAAACAAAATACATTGCTGTGGCAGCCGGCCCCGGTAGTGGCAAGACCAGGGTTTTGGTGCATAAACTTGCCTCCTTGCTCTTGATGGAAGACGTAAAGCACGAACAATTGCTCATGGTCACATTTTCAAGAGCTGCTGCAACAGAATTCAAAAAGCGCTTGCTAAAACTTATTGGTAATGCCGCCGGATACACAGAGATAAAAACCTTCCACTCTTATTGTTTTGACTTGTTGGGCAAGGTGGGGAGTTTGGAGAAATCTGAGCTCATCTTGAAAAAAACAGTTGAGAAAATTAAAAATAAGGAAGTTGAAATAAGCCGAATTACCAAAACAGTTTTGGTGATTGACGAAGCACAGGATATGGATGAGGACGAGTTCAACCTGATTAAAGTTTTGATGGAACAGAACGAGGAAATGAGAGTAATTGCTGTTGGAGATGATGATCAGAACATTTATGAATTCAGAGGGGCTAGTTCTAAATACCTGGAACAGTTTATTCAGGTCAACAAAGCCACAAAGCATGAGTTGGTTGAGAATTTTAGAAGCAAAAGCAACCTTGTCGATTTTACAAATCAGTTTGTAAAGAGTATTAGACATCGTTTAAAAGATTCTCCTATTATAGCCCGGCAAACTGATATTGGAAAAATAAAATTGGTTCGGTATCAAGAAGGAAATCTAATCACGCCTCTTGTAAATGACATTCTCAAAACAGGGCTTACCGGAACTACCTGTGTGTTGACTAAGACAAATGAGGAAGCTTTACAAATTACAGGATTGCTCCTAAAACAAGGGATGCAAGCGAAATTGATTCAAACAAATGATGGTTTTAGTTTGTATAATCTTTTAGAAATAAGATACTTTTTAAACCGGTTGGATTTAGGTGATGATGTTTTTATCATTAATGACGAGCAATGGGACAATGCAAAAAGGGAGTTGCAAAACAAGTATAGAGGAAGCACGATGATGGAAGTCTGTAACAACCTCATCAAAGAATTTGAAGCGACCAACCCCCTAAGGAAATACAAATCTGATTTGGAAGTTTTCATTCGGGAATCCCGATTGGAAGATTTCTATACTGACAGGGGAGAAACCATTTTTGTTTCAACCATTCACAAAGCAAAAGGAAAAGAATTTGACAATGTATTCCTGATGCTTGATAAGTTTAATCCTTCAAAAGATGAAGCAAAGCGACGACTTTATGTAGCTATGACCAGGGCAAAACAAAACCTGACCATTCACCTGAACGGAAACTACCTCAACACTATCACAGCAGAAAATTTAGAGCGTGTTGAAGACAGCCAGGTGTACTTGCCTCCAAGTGAAATGGCAATACACCTGACATACAAAGACATTTGGCTGGACTATTTTATACACAGACAGTCTTTGGTTTCTAACCTTAAAAGCGGGGACGTTCTGCAATTAAATGGTGATGAATGCCTAAACTCAAAAGGGCAATCGGTTTTAAAATTTTCAAAGCAATTTTTATTGCAAATGGAATTATTAAAAGAGAAAAATTACAAACTGAAAAGCGCTAAGGTCAACTTTATGGTTTATTGGCTAAAAGAGGAAGCAGAACAAGAGTTTAAAATTATTTTGCCTGAACTTTCCTTTGAAAAACTATGA
>NZ_JCBCCK010000352.1:0-1452 GCF_059864935.1 Planktosalinus sp. | reverse complement strand
TCTTCAATCAAATCATTAATTACAGTTCCAATCATTGGGTTTCGGAGTGCTAATGCAAAAAGGCTGTCGTCAACGTGTTGAAAATTTTGTTTTAGTTCGCTTTGACGAACCAGCTTTCTTCCAAACAGTGGATTACCATATCTGGCCTCTCTAAAATCTTCCAACAAATCTTCCTGAGAGTGTGAATAAATCACTAGGTTATCAAGGATTTGTCGCAACATTACCATGTCTTCCTGAGCACCTTGTGAGGCAGAAGCAGACATTTGCATTTGCATTTGTTGACTCATTTCACGCATTTTATCGGCGGCACTTTTTTGTTTTTCTTTTGCTCCTTCCTGCTGTTGCTGTTCCAACTTGTCGGTTGCGTCCTTCTGGTCCTGCTGCACCTCTTGTTCCTGTGCGCTATTGTCCGGAATGTCCATTGGGCTTTTCAGGTCTTGGTTGTCTTCTCTTAACTGCTCCATTTCTTCCTTATAGTCCTCAAATTCCTTGTTGAGCTCTTCCTGCTTTTCTTTGGTGTTTTCCTCGTCGGTTGATTTTGATAGTGCTTCTTGTTTGTCAGCTAACTTTTCAAGTTCCTCGGCCAGTTTTTGAGCTTTCTTTTCAACGTAGTATCGTTTTGTTAACTCTAGGAGTTGTTCAAGGTTGCGCTGTTGCTTTTTATTTTGTTGGTTCAGCTCCTCAAGTTTGTCAAAGAGTTCTTCTTCTTGAATTTTATCCTTTAGCTTTTGAAGTTCTTCAAGTAAATCTTCATTTTCCTTTGACCTTTGTTCATTTTCTTCAAATCGGTCTAAAAGCTCTTCTTTTTGAGGGTCTGTTTCATTTTCTTTCTGGAAGTTTTCAAGGTTTTCTTTAGCCTTTTCAGAGAATTTTTTCATCATTTCCTCCTGAAGCTTTTGACGCTTTAAAAACTCTTCAACCTTTTGTTTATCATTCCAGTTGAGTTCGCTCTTTTCTTTTTGCATACGCGAAAGCTCTTCAAGCGATTTCTTCTGTTGCTCCATATTTTGAAGTGTGCTGTTCAGCCCCTGAATGGCCTCTCTTTGTTCTTCCAATTGCTGTCGCTCTAATTCTTCCCTTGTAAGTTTTCTAAATGAGAAAACAGTGGATTTAGAGCTTTTTGCCCCATTTATACCATCGTTATCAAATACTTCAAAGTAATAACTGTAAGTCTTTCCGGGTTCAAGTTCAAGCTCGCCGGGGAATACAAACAAAAACTGGTCAAATGTTCCTCTGTTTACAGGCAGCGGTTCAATGGTCTTTTTGTTTTCATCGTCTGAAGGGTAATACACCAACTGTAGCCTGGTCAGGCCGTAATCGTCTGAAACCCTTCCAAAAAAATAGGTGATTTGGCTGTTAAGGGTGTCTTGCCTGGAATCCACAACAATTTCAGGGTGTTGATCTCTGATAACATTAATTGAAAAATTCAGGTTTTCATAGTCATTCAACAGT
>NZ_JCBCCK010000327.1:0-1700 GCF_059864935.1 Planktosalinus sp. | reverse complement strand
CCATTGCCTGAGTTGATAGCCTTGCAGGAGAGCTACCGTTTGTGTGTGGATGAATTTGGCAATGTGATCCCTGAAGATTTTGGTTCGACCTCACCCCCGGTGATCGACACCGGCTTAAGCACCCCGGATTACATTTTTATTTGGGAGATAGACGGGCAGATACAATTTGACCTGTCCCAGGGAAGCATTACAGCCACCCAAGGAGGTGTATATACAGTAACGGTGATTGATGCCCAAACGGGCTGTGAGATCCAGGCGAGTACCACGGTCATACTGTCATCACCACCGATCACCTACAGTGCACAAACCGTTACCTCTGCCTTTGCGGGGTCACACGCCATAGGGGCCACGGCCGAGGGCTTGGGCGATTATATCTTCAGGTTGGATGACGGCCCGTATCAGGACATAGGCCACTGGGACAACGTTACCCCTGGCACACACATCGTTACGATTACCGACCGCAATGGTTGTGGCAGTGTAACCATAGAAGTGAGTGTGATCGATTACCCCTTGTATTTCACGCCCAACAACGACGGTTATCACGACACCTGGAATATCATAGGAATTGCGAACTATCCTACGGCAAAAATTTATATATTTGACCGCTACGGCAAGTTGTTGAAACAATTGAGCCCCACCGGGCAAGGTTGGGACGGCACTTACAATGGCAGGCCCATGCCGTCAAATGATTACTGGTTCAAGGTGGAGTATCTTGAAGATGAAATTATAAAGGAGTTTAGAGGACATTTTACATTAAAGAGATAAAAAATATTTCAGTGAAATTCCCGTTAGAGTATTAGTAAAACAAACTAGCCTGCCTTTTTTGCATCGAGCTATAAAGTGTAAAAGGGCAGGCAGGTTTAGTCTTGGGGTTTTCCATTTCGATAATTCAAGACAAACTATTAAACAACAAATTAAAAAGAACAGATGAATTTAAAATATAATGCCACCATCTTGTTGGTTCTATCATTTTTTTATTACGCACAGGGGCAAGATGGAATCCCATTATACTCTGATTATTTTGCAGACAATTTATACATACTCCATCCATCAATGGCTGGTGCTGCAAACAGTGGACAGCTTAGGCTTACAGCAAGACAACAATGGTTTGACCAAAACAATGCACCCAACTTACAGACCTTATCCGCTAATATGAGAGTGGGTGAAAGATCGGGCATTGGGGTTGTTGCTTTTAATGATAAGAACGGGTTTCATTCTCAAACCGGGGCTTATCTTACTTATGCACATCATATCATGTTTTCCAGAAGTGAAGTGGATTTAAATCAACTTTCATTTGGATTAAGTGCGGGAATAGTACAAAACAGACTTGATGAAACAAATTTTGATTTGAGTGATTTTGACCCGGTAATTGCGGGAATTATGCAAAGCAGCTCTTATTTTAATGTTGATTTAGGGATGTCATACAATTTTCTTGATTTATCTGTTCACTTTACCGTAAAAAACATCATCTTTCAAAACAGGAATATATATACGGAAGGTATAGAATCTCCTAATCAAAGAAGGTATCTTTTTTCCGGCGCATATACTTTTAGTGGTAGTTTTAATTCAGATTGGTCCTATGAACCCTCATTTTTGTTTCAGTTTTATGAAAGAACAAATGAAGCGGGATTTGACGCAAACTTTAAAGCCTATCGGGCCATGGATTTTGGAAGTTTGTGGGGAGGAATTTCATACAGAAG
>NZ_JCBCCK010000065.1:0-1627 GCF_059864935.1 Planktosalinus sp. | reverse complement strand
ATACCATCCCATTCAAGTACCATAGTGGCATGAGAAATGGGGATGATGTTTAATTCAAAATGAGATTTATCTAAGGTTCCATCTGTCAACACCTTTTTTTCAGTTGTGTTTTTACACGCCGAAAGCACAACAAATAAAGTCAGAATAAATATCAGTTTTTTCATCGCTTATTTTGTTTTGGTTATACCCCTTAAAGTACAAAATATCTGCAAATCAAATTGTTAACTAACTTATAAAATCAATAATAAGGTAAGCCAACAGTTTTCCTACTTTCTTTTCTTCATTCGTACCCGGTTTTGGTGCTGCTTCACATAAGTGTAAATAGGCAATATTTTCTTTCCTGGAAAAATGACTCACAAACCTTCTGGCGTCATTTACACTGAAACCACTTGGGGTTATAGCGCTACTGGGGATGTCCTGAATGCTATCAAGATCGAGTTCTATTCCCAGCCGGTTTGGAGTGTCTGTAAAAGATTCAGCTTCTTTTAAAGCTTGCCCGAATGATTTAGAATTTTTGATAGAGATGCATTCATAAAGGTTATAGGAAACCCGGTCCGGTTTGGAATGTATATCATCTAAAACACTTTGGGAGTTGTAATTTTTTTGCAATCCGAAAATAAAATACTTGTTGAGATGCCCTTCAGCAAAAGCATAGGAAAAGCCATTCCCGCTATGGCGGTGTTCCAATTGCCGGAAGTCCGAATGTGCATCAAAATTAACCACATTGACCGGTTTCTGAAAGGCTTGTGCACAACCTTTGATAATTCCGTAAGCGTTGTTGTGTCCACCACCAATGACAATAGGAATTTTTCCGGAACTGATTATAAACTCAATTATCATTGCAACTTTTGCATCAACCTGTGATACAATTTGACCCAACTCTTCAAAATAATGTTCATCTTCTTTATCCAAAGTACCGGCTGCTTTAAGTTCAGAACTGCAATCTATTTCACCCAGCAAAATTATATTTTGAGGGTTTGTAAAGTCATTTGCCTGAATGTTAAGGAAATATTTTAGACAGGCACTCCAGGCGTTTTTTGTTCCCGGCACACCTTGATTGGCCACAACGCCAATATCTTCAGGAACTCCAATTAATACATATTTTGCAGGTGAGGTTTTTAAATCGTTAAGCTCATGAACAAAACCAACGGATTCGCCAAATTTGGTCTCCCCGGCCCGTTTGGAAATTAATTTTTGAATATTTTTTGGGGAATAAATTTTTAAAGGGTTCATTTTCAGGTGGGTTGTTTTAGGGATGATTTTTATTTTGAATTGCCTCAATTTAGATATTAATTTTCTGAAATTTAAAAACCATTTAATTTTTATTTGTTTAGATAAACCCATCCTATAAACAGGTCATAGTCAGGATGATTGAGGTTTAAAACATAATAATAAACTCCTGCAGGCACAGGCCCTTCATACAGTAAACCTGTATTTGCACGTCCATCCCAAAAGCGGGTTTGGTTGTTTCCTTTAAAAATTAAGTTCCCTTTACGGGTGTAAATTAAGATTTCGTGATTGGGGTAAATGTCAAGCAAGCCCGAAATTTCAAAAAAGTCGTTAATCCCGTCATTGTTGGGTGAAAAACCTTCGGGAATCCAAGGCGGGCAGTCGATGGTAGAAATTT
>NZ_JCBCCK010000062.1:0-3463 GCF_059864935.1 Planktosalinus sp. | reverse complement strand
GGTTTTGATTTCAAGCGATTTGTCATAAATCTCCAATGCTTTGTCATACCTTCTTTGCAAGCGATAGATCACTGCCATATTGTTGAGCGCATAGGCAATACCCTCATTGTAATTGAGGGAATCAGATAATGAAAACCCTTTGTTGTAGTATATCAAAGCATCGTGAAAGTTGCCTGAGAAATAGTGAGTGACACCAATGGCGTTAAGTAATTTGGCACGGCTAAGTGAGTCGCTGTGCTGTTTGGCTATGTGTAATGCCCTGTTGTAAATTGCAAAAGTGCTGTCAAGTTCATCTTTAATTTCATAAGCACGCCCCACTTGGTACAAACACCAAATTTGCCCCGAAGGAAACTGAAGAAATTTGGCCAAATCATAACCCCGATATGCAAAATGTATGGCCGAATCTGAATTTTGGGATTGATAATAATAGGCTAAATCCCTGAATTGCCAGACCTTTGAAGTATCAGATTTAGCATAAGTCAACTCGTGCTTCAATCGTTCAATTTCTTGGGATTGCA
The DNA here is from genome assembly GCF_059864935.1 of Planktosalinus sp. Classification (NCBI taxonomy): domain Bacteria; kingdom Pseudomonadati; phylum Bacteroidota; class Flavobacteriia; order Flavobacteriales; family Flavobacteriaceae; genus Planktosalinus; species Planktosalinus sp. Next base: position 2,945 of record NZ_JCBCCK010000062.1, on the reverse strand, counting down.
GCGTTAACGTTGAGAGTAAACCCAACAGGATGATTATCTTTAGTTGTTTCAAATTCAACAAATTTGATTTTTAAAGATAAAAAATAATTGTAAATATTTTTTTTTGAAAGTGTTTCAACAAAAACTAGTGTTTTCTTTCAGCATAGACCAAATAATATCTGGGCGTAAAAAGCCGTAAAAAAGGGCGAAATCCAATTTTCTTTACCGGATTTGTAAAAGTGGTTTTACGCTTGATTTCCCAACCCGACTTTTCTAAAAGCCAGTCAAACTGCCAGGGTTCAAATTCATGATAATGCCTGTCCCATTGATCTGTTTTACTTTGGTATGCCGGGGCAAACCACAATTTTAAAGGCACTGAAGCTACTAGTTTTTTGACTTTTATTTCTTTCAGGATATTGTAAGGGGCAATGAGGTGTTCAAAGATTTCAAAAGCTGTAATCACTTCAGCATCGCTGTTATGAACTGCTGAAAAATCTTCATCGAGATCTTCGCCTTGAGTGTTTTCAACTTGAAATCCTTCCTTTTTCATGATTTCAGAAAAAGGATTTTCTACACCCAAATCCAATAATTTAGATTTTTGAGGGATGACTTCCTTTAAAAATTCAAGGGTAATTTTATAACGCTTCTTTGGGTATTTTCCTTCGTACATAGGTTAAAATTGATACACCACGGCATTGATGTTCATACCCGCGCCCACACTGGCAAAAATAACATGGTCACCGGGCTTAACCTGGTGATTGCCCAACTTTTTTTGCCAAACCAAATCCAATAGAGTAGGGATGGTTGCGACACTGCTGTTGCCCAATTCGCTTATACTCATGGGCATAATGTCGTTGGGCATTTCCATGCCGTAGAGCTTGTAAAAACGCTGGCAAATGGCTTCATCCATTTTTTCATTGGCTTGATGGATAAATATTTTTTTGATGTTTTTAATGTTAATCCCACTTTTGTCCAGGCAACTTTTCATAGCCATGGGCACATTGGTCAAAGCAAAATTGTAGACTTTACGGCCATACATTTTGATGTAACGGGTATTGTCTTTTTGCTCCTTTTCGTTGCTGGTGTCAAAATAGATAAAATGTGCTTCGTCTTTGGTGTGGGTTACAGTTTCGTGAGCTAAAATACCGCCTTCTTCATCAACTGACTGAAGAATTACTGCACCTGCACCGTCACTGTAAATCATGGAGTCGCGGTCATGGGCATCGATTACTCGCGATAAAGTTTCTGAGCCTATTACCAAACAGGTTTTTGCCATTCCCGCCTGAATAAAAGCGTTGGAATGAATTACACTCTCCAGCCATCCCGGGCAACCAAATAACATGTCGTAAGCCACACAATTTGGGTTTTTAATTTGCAATAAATGTTTCACCCGTGAAGCCAAACTGGGTACTGTATCACTTTGTACAGTGCCATGTATTAAATCGCCATAATTGTGGGCAACAATGATATAATTTATGGTTTCAGGGTCAATTTTGGCTGCAGCTATCGCTTTTTTTGCAGCAATAAAAGCAATGTCTGAGTTGACCAGGTTTTCTTCAAGGTAACGGCGTTCCTGTATGCCGGTAATTGCCTTAAATTTTTCAATAATAACTGTGTTTGGGGAATCAAAGGCACTACCATCCTCATTCAGAAATCGGTGTTTACTAAATGATTCATTTGTAGCAATCTTTTCAGGAATGTAGCTGCCAATTCCTTTAATTTTTACAGCGCGCTTCATGATTCTATTTTTTTGGCTAATTTAATAATTTATTGTCCCAATCACACAAAATTTAACCCTACTTTAAAAACATTAAAGGTCTTTTGGAATCCAAAAAACCTTTAATTGTGTAATACTCATTAACTCCCCTCTCCTTTGGAGAGTGGTTGGGGTCACTGACGCTCAAAAGCTTTAGCGACGGAGCGTTGAGGACTTACGCTTCCATATACTCCTCAATTGGCGCACAGGTACAGATCAAATTTCTGTCGCCATAAGCTTCATCTACCCTTCTGCAACTTGGCCAGAATTTATTATCTGAAACATACTCCAAAGGAAAAGCCGCTTGTTGACGGGTGTAAGGAAAATCCCAATCATCTGTCGTAACCATTCTTAAAGTGTGTGGCGCATTTTTCAAAACGTTGTTCAAATTGTCTGATGTCACTTCGTTGATTTCCTTTCTGATGGAAATCATCGCATCACAAAAGCGGTCGAGCTCTGCTTTGCTTTCACTTTCCGTGGGTTCCACCATCAATGTCCCTGCAACAGGAAACGAAACCGTAGGCGCGTGAAAACCATAATCCATCAAACGTTTGGCGATGTCCACTACTTCAATGCCATTTTGTTTAAACGGACGGCAATCCAAAATCATTTCGTGAGCCGCCCTGCCGCGTTCTCCGGTATATAAAGTTTCATAATGCCCCTTCAAACGCTCTTTCATATAATTGGCATTTAAAATGGCATACTCCGTCGCTTTTTTAAGACCTCTAACACCCAACATCCTGATGTATGCATAGGATATCAAACATACAAGTGATGAACCATAAGGGGCCGAAGATATTGCAGTAATCGCTTTTCCCCCTCCGGTTTTGATGATGGGGTTTCCGGGAAGGAAAGGTGCGAGTTGCGGGGCCACACAAATGGGCCCAACACCCGGTCCACCTCCACCGTGAGGAATGGCAAAGGTTTTGTGTAAATTAAGGTGACACACGTCTGCACCAATTGCCCCGGGATTGGTCAAGCCCACCTGGGCATTCATATTGGCACCGTCCATATAGACTTGTCCGCCGTTGTCATGTATTATTTTTGTTACTTCTTTAATGGATTTCTCATATACGCCGTGAGTTGATGGATATGTTACCATCAAGCAAGAAAGGTTGTCTTTGTGCAATTCAGCTTTTTCACGTAAGTCGTCCACATCAATATTTCCTTCTTCGGTTGATTTAGTAACAACCACTTTCATGCCCGCCAT
>NZ_JCBCCK010000426.1:0-3247 GCF_059864935.1 Planktosalinus sp. | reverse complement strand
AGCAGAAACCAACTTCAGACCCAAATTCATAAAATTGAAGCAACACCCCAAAGTGAAAATCACAAGTTTTTTGCCCTTTGTGCTACAGGAACCATCGTAGAGGCCATTAGAACTGAAGTAGAGCGCAAGCAAATTGATTTGATAGTCATGGGCACCAAAGGTACATCAGGCATTAAAAAAATAGCCGTGGGCTCCAACACTACCGATGTTATTAGCAAAGTAAAGTGCAACACTTTGGTCATCCCTGAAGATGCACGTTTTTCCGGTATCTACAATCTGGCTTTGCCCACCGATTACAATATTTTTTATGGGGCCAAAATTCTTGAAACCATTTCAGACATTATGGAGTTGTTTGAGGCGCAAATTCATATCATCTACCTGGCCAAAAGGAATGAAGCTATTGTGGGCGACCAGATGCAAAACAAAGAGTTGCTGCAGGATTACTTTATGGAAGACAACCACCGGTTTATGTCGTTGACCAACCGCAACCTGGACAAGGCCATACAGGAATGTGTTGAAAAACACGACATCAAGCTGATTGCCATGGTGGCTAAAAACATCCACTTTTTTCAGCAAATCTTTTTCAGCTCCAACACTTCATACACACGTTACCAAAAAGAGATTCCGTTTTTGGTGTTGCATGAATAACTACTATAACTTGTTCAGGGATATTTCCCAGTCTTCAATTTCCAAACCAAAAGCAGCTTTAATTTTGCTATGATCCAGCACGCTGTAGCGCGGTCGTTTTGCAGCGGTTGGGAACTGTTCAGTGGTCACGGGAATGACCCGGATATTGATATTGTGTTTTTTAAAGATAGCTTGCGCGAAACCATACCAGGTCGTGGCTCCCGCATTTGAAAAATGGTAAATCCCCGAGTTTTTCTCGTTGAGTTGTGGGACTATTTTTACGATGGCTTGAGCAAGGTCGTTTGCGTTGGTGGGGCAACCGGTTTGGTCATCAACCACCTGAAGTTCGTTTTTGGTTTTGGCAAGCCTTAGCATGGTTTTGTAAAAGTTATGTCCGTATTGACTGTACAGCCAGGAAGTGCGGATGATGGCAAAAACCGGCAACTCAGTTGACAGTATCATATTTTCCCCAAAATATTTTGTCCATCCATACACCGTTTTCGGGTTTGTTTTGTCCTCCTCCAAATAAGGATTTTGTTTTTCACCGTCAAACACATAATCTGTTGAAATGTGAATGAGTTTGCAGTTGTGAGCAAAGCACAGGGCAGCAAGAAAACCCACTCCGGTAGTGTTAACGTTTGAAGCTGTTTCCGCTTGAGTTTCCGCTTCATCCACTTGGGTATAGGCGGCTGTATTGATAACAAGTGTGGGTCGGAATTTAATAAAAACAGTATCCATTTGATCAAAATCAGTCAGGTCAAATTCGGCTTTGTTAAAAAATAACACTTCAGCATCAAACTTTTGATTTTTAAGTGCTTGTGCCAGCTGGCCTTCGGCTCCGGTGACGATGATCAAGGGTTCACGTTCCATAACTACAAGGCTTCAAGTTGCTTGACCGCTTCCGCGAAAGCGGGATTGTTACGGTCTTTTTCCGAAACAATAAAATCAGATTCCGGTAACAGCCAGTCGATGGCGAGCTTGGGGTCGTTATAAGCCAAGCCGATTTCAAAGTCGCGGTTGTAAAAATTGTCACATTTATAAACAAACACCGCCAACTCGCTCAAGACGGAAAAGCCGTGAGCAAATCCGCGTGGAATAAATAGTTGTGTATGGTTTTCATCAGACAATATTACTGAAAATGCTTGGCCGAAGGTGGGTTCATCCTTTCGCAGGTCCACCACCACATCCAGCACCTTGCCTTTGATGCAGCGCACGAGCTTGGCCTGGGCATACTCCCCACCCTGCATATGCAGACCGCGCACCACACCATACTGCGACATGGACTGGTTATCCTGCACAAAATGTACGCTGATGCCTGTTTGCGATTTGAAATGCCGCTCGTTAAAAGTTTCGTAGAAATACCCACGGCTGTCACCCAACAGCTTGGGCTGGCAAACAATCAGGTCGCGAAATTCGGTTTTGTTGTACTCCATAGTTTAATGTGTCCTGCAAATATATGTTTTTGTTTGAAGTTGGAGTTTTTAAATCATCACACAACAAGCAAAATCACGGTGGAAGCTATAGTTAGGTTAATTATTTTTTTCGAATGCTGTTCAAATATTCACCGGCAGTCATTACGGGAATATATGAGTTTTTAAAATCTTTCCCGTTTCGCGTAATGATAATGTCACAATTTGATTCAACAGCACTAAAATATTGCAATGAATCCTCAAAATCTTTAAAGTCAGCGTTCAGCCCTTTCTCTATGATGTGCTCATCGAGTTTGCTTATTTCGCAGATAATTTTAAACTTTCTAAGCTTCTCTTTGGCGATTTCGGCGCTTTCAAATTTTGTGAGAAAATAATTTACGGTTGCAAATGAAATCGGGGAAACCACCTGTTTCAATTTGCCTTTATCCGCCAATGTCGCCAACTTGGCCATTGACTCGTAGAAGGGATGTCTTTCTCCAAGAAAATCCAATATGACATTGGTGTCGATGAAAAGCCTGGTTTTCATTGATGCTTATCTGCTAAGTATTCAGCATAATCCTTTTTGTATTCCAAATCTAAAGGAATGCTTGTTCCCGTTGCGATGCTTTTTACAAAAGGTGAAATTTCAAACTCCTCTTCGTTATTATTCTCAGTTGTTAAAGACTGAAGGTAAAACTCCACAAGTCGGGACAAACTCATTTTTTTATCAGCAGCATATTTTTTTGCTTTCTCTATGATTTCCTGATTGAGCTTTAATGTTAATTTTGTATTCATTACGCTATGTATTATACGTACAAATATAATAAAACTATCCGTATAAATTGAAATTTGAACGAATTCTTAACTCAAGTTTAAAGACATATAGGAATTCAAACACCTTTACCCCGATTATACAAACTAATTGTTATTTTTGTGGGAGCCTTATGTTTTTGAGGTTTTTGCACAATATTGCTATTCCACTTTAGTTAAAGTAACAGTTTATGATGGCACTTATTTTCAGGGAAATCAATTCTTTTTTCGGGTCGCTGATCGGCTATCTGGTGATTGCTGTTTTTCTATTGATTAACGGCTTGTTCCTTTGGCTTTTTGACGGTCCGTTTAACATTCTCAATGCAGGGTTTGCAGAACTTTCCTCCTTTTTTCAGTTGGCGCCCTGGGTGATGATTTTTTTGATTCCGGCGGTGACGATG
>NZ_JCBCCK010000266.1:0-3283 GCF_059864935.1 Planktosalinus sp. | reverse complement strand
GGCCTATGGCATACTTTCGGTGCTGGTGCAAGCGTTCTTTACAGCTGAATATTTATTTACTGTTCCGCCGGGGGTTTTCAGTCCACCACCCAAGGTGGACAGCGGGGTGTTGCGCCTCATCCGGAAGGAAAATTTTACTCTTCCCTGCAACGAAAAATTGTTTTTTAATGTGGTGAAAACGGCTTTCGGACAACGCCGAAAAACATTGAGGAACAGCTTAAAATCTTTCGCTTTAAGCGAAAATTTAAAAGAAGACACTATCTTTGACAAACGGCCGGAGCAACTGAGCTTCGAAAATTTTATCGAGCTAACTCAAAAGATAGAAAGCAATGCAATTTCAACTTAGCCCGGAATTAATTGAAAAAATAGAACTGCTTGTCGGAGAACAAAACGACATGGAGTTGCTGCTGCATTTGCAGGATTTGCACCACGCTGATATTGCCGAAATCATCGAAGAAATCTCCCTCGATGACGCCACTTACATCATCAAGCTTCTCGACAGTGAAAAAACGGCCGAGGTCCTTATGGAACTCGACGAAAGCGACCGTGAGAAAATCTTGAACAACCTTTCACCACAGGAAATCGCCGATGAACTTGAGGAAATGGATACCGATGATGCCGCCGATATCCTTGCCGAACTTTCTGAAGAACGAAAAGAAGAGGTTATTGCCAACATTGAAGATGCCGCACACGCTAAAGATATTAAAGAACTTTTACGTTATGACGAAGACTCTGCCGGTGGTTTAATGGCCAAAGAGCTTGTAAGAGTGCGGGAAACCTGGACTGTTGCCGGTTGTGTCAGGGAAATGCGCCGACAGGCCGAAAATGTGACCCGGGTACACTCCATTTATGTGGTGGACAAAGACGAAAAGCTCATTGGCCGACTTTCGCTGAAAGACCTTTTGACAGTACACCCCAAAACAAAAATTTCTGAAATTTATATTCCGCGTGTGGACTACGTCAATGTGCACACCGAAGGTGAAGAAGTGGCCAGAATCATGCAAAAATATGACCTGGAGGCCATTCCCGTTGTAGATGAAATAGGTCGTCTGGTTGGTCGGGTAACAATTGACGATATTGTTGACTTTATCAAGGAAGAAGCCGAAAAAGATTATCAGTTGGCCGCGGGTATCTCTCAGGACGTTGAGGCAGACGACAGTTATATGAAGCAAACCAGGGCCCGTTTGCCGTGGCTCTTTTTGGCACTTATCGGTAGTTTTATTGCTGTGGTCATCGCTGAAGGTTTTGACAGTGCTCTTGAAAAATACGGTATGCTGTTTTTTTTCACTCCGCTTATTGCCGCAATGGCAGGAAATGTGGGTGTGCAGTCATCGGCAATTATAGTTCAGGGTATTGCAAATGGAACCTTATCGGGCTCACTGTTTAAACGCTTGTTCAAAGAAGTTGTGCTGAGCTTGTTAAACGGACTTCTTTTGGCAATTGTTCTTATGATTGGCTCACATTTCATCCTAGGCCATGATTATATGATTGGGCTTACTGTTTCAATAGCATTAATGTCTGTAATGGTCATTGCCTCGCTTATTGGCACTTTTGTGCCCATCACGCTCAACAAATACGGCATTGATCCTGCACTTGCAACAGGGCCTTTTATTACCACCAGCAATGATATTTTTGGTATTTTAATCTACTTTTCCATTGCCAAAGTGATGCTTGGGTTTTAATTTTCAACTAAAAATGAATCATTTCGAAACAGAAATCTCCGTTCCAAAGTCGGCTATTGACAACCTCAACCACGTCAATAATGTGGTCTATTTGCAATGGGTGCAAGACGTGGCAGAACAGCACTGGAATGCAAGTACTGATGCCGCTTTACGCGAAAAACTGGCCTGGGTGGTCATCAATCACTTTATTGAATACAAAGCCCCGGCTTTTGAAAATGATGTTTTGATTTTAAAAACCTGGGTAGAAAAATACAGCGGCGTAACGAGTGAACGCCACACCGAAATATTTAGAAAAGCAGATCAAAAACTGCTGGTCAAAGCCAAAACCGTCTGGTGTTTATTGGATAAAGCATCCGGAAAACCTATGCGGATTAGTGATGAATTGAAAACTCAATTTCCATAAAATGAAAATCCTCCACTTAGATAAAAATCACCCGTTACTTCTTGAACAGCTGACAAAGCTAGGATTTCAAAACGAAGAGGATTATACCTCCTCCAAAAAAGAAGTAGAAGCTAAAATAGCAAATTACGAAGGCATCGTCATCCGGAGCAGGTTTGATATTGACAACACCTTTCTGGATGCTGCCAAAAGCTTAAAATTCATAGCCCGTGTGGGAGCCGGGCTGGAAAGTATTGATGTGGATTCTGCCGAAAGCAAAAATATCGTCCTCATTGCAGCTCCTGAAGGCAACCGCAATGCCGTGGGCGAACACGCGCTTGGCATGTTGCTTTCTCTCTTCAACAACCTCAAACAAGCCGACAACGAAGTAAAACAAGGTCTTTGGAAACGTGAAGCTAACCGTGGTGTAGAACTCGACGGAAAAACAGTAGGCATCATCGGTTATGGGAATATGGGAAAAGCCTTTGCCAAAAAACTTCGTGGTTTTGAGGTGGAAGTGCTTTGTTATGACATCAAAGAAAATGTGGGCGACCAAAATGCCAAACAGGTGTCACTTGAAGAACTCCAACAAAAAGCTGATGTATTGAGTTTACACGTTCCTTGGACGGAATTGACAGATAAAATGGTCAATGAAGTTTTTATTTCAAAATTTAAAAACCCTTTCTGGCTACTTAATACCGCTCGCGGGAAATGTGTGGTCACAGCCGATTTGGTAAAAGCATTAAAATCAGGTAAAATTTTGGGAGCCGGGCTGGATGTTTTGGAATATGAAAAGGGTTCGTTTGAGTCCTTGTTTACTGAAAACGACCTGCCAGAAGCTTTACAGCAATTAATCAAAATGGACAATGTGGTGTTAAGTCCACATATTGCCGGTTGGACTGTTGAAAGCAAGGAAAAACTGGCTCAGGTGATTGTGGATAAAATTAAAGTTTTATATGGTTTGGGTGAGAAAGAGACGAGACTCCTGCCTTCGCAGGAGTATGGGGTTTCCGGACTCGGCGGATTTTTCTTTAAAACCAAAGACCCTGATGCCATCAAAACTTGGTATAAAAAACATCTGGGCATGAATACCGATCAGTACGGCTGGACTTTTTGGTGGAAGGACAAGGAGGGCAACGATTGCTCCACACAATGGAGTCCGTTTAAAGAGGACACAAAATATTTCGCGCCAAGCAAAAAACCCTTTATGATGAATATGCGG
>NZ_JCBCCK010000260.1:0-1849 GCF_059864935.1 Planktosalinus sp. | reverse complement strand
TACTTACATTTTTATACTTTTAATGTTAACTAACTAAAAAAAACTCCGACTCATGCAAAAAGCTACCCCCAAAGCAACCTCATCACTCGGAAAAATAATTTGTGCCACAGTTGGGCACAACTACAGGGAAACAAACAGAATCAATGAAGTGATTTCTGAATACCAATGCACCTGCTGCGGTCACGAAGTCACCGAAAATGACCATGGTTACCTTGAAGTCTTAACTCCAAAAATGAAAGAGATCAATGCCTGTCTTTCTGCTTTTATTGAAAAGAAAATGAGAAGGACAGCTTACTCTGAAGCTTCCTGAAATGAATCCCAACCCCTGGCCTTTAATGCAATTTTTGTGTTTGCTCTTGTAATTAGGTGCATTCCTTCTTTTTTATCAGTCATATGACCTATGACTGTTAAATGAGGGTTGCCTTTTATTTTAGGATAATCTTCTGTCTTTATGGTAAAAAGTAATTCATAATCTTCTCCACCGTTTAAAGCAATTGTTGTACTGTCCAGATTAAACTCTTCACAGGTAGATATTACTTGTTGGTCTAATGGAATTTTCTCTTCAAACAAATTACACCCCACACCGGAGTTTTTACACAAGTGCATTATTTCTGAAGATAAACCGTCACTGATATCTATCATTGAGGTAGGTTTTACTTCAAGGGCTTTTAGTAAAGGCGGAATATCTTTTCGCGCTTCAGGCTTTAACTGCCGTTCCATAAGATAAGTATAAGGTTCCAAATCAGGTTGATTGTTGGGATTGACTTTGAATACTTGATTTTCACGTTCCAGCACCTGATATCCCAGATAAGCAGCACCCAAATCGCCGGTTACCACAAGTAAATCGTTGGATTGAGCTCCGCCTCTATAGACTATATCTTCCTTATTAGCAAAACCAATGGCTGTTATACTTATGATTAACCCTCTGGTTGAAGAGGTTGAATCTCCGCCTACAACATCAATATTGTAAATTTTAGCTGCTGTTTTTATCCCATCATACAACTCTTCCACCGCATCAAGCGGAAACCGGTTTGAAATTGCGATTGAAACCGTGATTTGAGTGGCTTCTGCATTCATCGCATAGACATCAGAAAGATTGACCACCACAGCTTTGTATCCCAAATGCTTCAAAGGCATATAACTCAAATCAAAATGCACACCTTCAATAAGCAAGTCGGTGGTAACCACCATATGTCGGTCTTTTTCAAAAATTACAGCTGCATCATCCCCCACTGATTTTACCGTAGATTTTTGAACAATTTTAAAGTCTTTGGTTATATGGTCAATCAGTCCAAATTCACCCAGACTTGCAATATCTTTTCGAAGTTTTGAACCTCCTTGTTTCATAGGGATACTTTTGTTAGCAAAATTAGGGTTATTTGTCGAAATGACTCATCATTTGTTCAATTTATGTAAAATTGAAGTATTTATTAAAATTTTTAACATGAATATAATGGTTTGTCTTTTCTAAAAATTGTAGTATTGTGAACCTTTTATTAAATACAATTCACATGAAATTTAATTTACTTTCTTTTTTTGTTTTTTTCAGCACCTTAATTTTTGCTCAAACCCCTTGCGTTAATGGATTTGCCGGATCTTTCCCGTGTGACGGCTATGACTTACAGGCACACATCGACTTAAATGTATTAAACTCAGACAGAGGAAATGACTCCTGGGGATGGACGGATCCGGTTACCGGATTTGAATATGCCATCATGTGTGTGGGTAACGGCACTGCCTTTATTGACATAACTGATCCTGTTAACCCCATTTATCTGGGCAAACTTCCCACACATACTAGCAACAGCACCTGGAGAGACGCAAAAGTATATGACAACCATGTTTTTAT
>NZ_JCBCCK010000259.1:0-1968 GCF_059864935.1 Planktosalinus sp. | reverse complement strand
GAGGATTGCTCGTTCCATTCTGTATAAAAATCCAGTAAAACAGGAACCCGGGCATTAATCAATTCGCCAAATTTTGACATAGTACTGACCATTTAGTACTACAAATATAGTATTTATGCTGAAACGTGGTGATTTTTAAGAAAATTTTGACCCTTTTATACCAATTAATCATCTATTAGGTATCTCATCTGTTGAAAACTTAAACAGTCTATTGGCTTCTTCTTCCTTAAACTTCGTTACCAGATTTAATGCTTCGGGAATCACATCGCTGCAAATCACAATCAAAGACCCTTTTTTAGCATTTTTGATGGCGTAAGTTATGGCCTCTTTTTCTGAAGGTATTATGGTTGTCTTTTTGTTAAGTCCGGCAGTTTTAATCCCTTCATCAAGCATTTTGATGATTTCATTTTCTGATCTACCTCTCAGGTGTTTGTCTTGCCTGATAATGATTTCATCAAACATTTCAGCGGCAACTGCACCCAGCTCCTTGGTGTCTTCTTCTCTCCTGTCCCCAACACCGGCAATGATGCCTATTTTCTCGGTGGCCTCCATTTTTTCTATCATATCCTTTAGTGCTCTCAACCCTGCGGGATTATGTGCATAATCCAACAACACCTGGAAGTTTTCAAAATTGAACAGGTTCAATCTACCGGGGGTTTGGCCCGGGGAGGGAATAAACGTTTCCAAAGACACTTTGATATCTTCAATGCTGAAGCCTCTTAGGTAAGCCGTTAGAACTGCCGGCAACACGTTTTGAATCATAAAAGTAGCCTTCCCTCCAAAGGTCAATGGCACATTCACGGCTTTGATGACCCTTAATTTCCAGTCGCCGCGACAAATGGTGATGAAGCCGTTTTCATATACGGCTGAAATCCCACCCACTTTGGTCATAGATTTAATATGCGGATTATTTTCATCCATAGAGAACAGCGCTACATTGCACTCAACACTTTTTCGCATGGCATAAACCAATTCGTCATCGGCATTTAAAATGGCATAACCGTCTTTGTGAACAGTTTCGGGAACAACGCCTTTTACTTTAGCCAGTTGCTCTATGGTATGGATGCCTTTTAAACCTAAATGGTCTGCGGCTACGTTTGTAACAATGCCAATATCACAATTATGAAAACCCAAACCTGCCCGCAGCAATCCGCCACGGGCACATTCAAGTACGGCAAAATTGACGGTTGGATCTTTCAATACAAATTCTGAACTGGCAGGGCCGGTACAGTCGCCTTTCATTAGCATCCGGTTTTGGATGTAAACACCATCACTGGTGGTATAACCCACTTTAAAACCTTTCATTTTTGCCATATGGGCAATGAGTCGTGTGGTGGTTGTTTTACCATTTGTTCCGGTAACAGCCACTATGGGAATTCTTGCCGTTGACCCCGGCGGAAACAACATATCAATCACATCAGCTGCCACATTTCGCGGAAGCCCTTCTGAAGGAGCCAGGTGCATTCTAAAGCCCGGTCCGGCGTTGACTTCAATCACTGCTCCACCGGTTTCTTCCAAGGGTTTGCTGATGTCTGTGGTCATCACATCTATACCGCAAATATCCAGATCGATGATTTTTGAAATGCGTTCTGCCATAAATATATTGGCGGGATGGACAATATCAGTTACATCTTCTGAAGTACCACCGGTGCTAAGGTTTGCCGTATCTTTAAGGATTACCCGCTCGCCTTCTTTAGGAACAGTCTCCAGGGTATATCCATAAGAAGCGATGATGCTTTTGGTTAAATCGTTTACAGTGATTTGGGTGAGTACTTTTTCATGCCCATAACCGCGTCTGGGGTCGCTGTTTACTTTATCGATGAGTTCTTGTAATGTGGATTTGCCGTCACCAACAACGTGTGCCGGGGTTCTTTTCGCAGCAGCGACAAGTCTATGGTTTATAACAAGTATCCTGTAATCTTCACCGGTAATAAAACGTTCCACTATAACAGAACGAGACACTTCTTT
>NZ_JCBCCK010000032.1:0-6275 GCF_059864935.1 Planktosalinus sp. | reverse complement strand
CCACTTGGGAAGAAAGAACTCAGATTTTGGGTAGTGATGGTAATTTCACCACAACATCTTTTATCAACAATTTTTCATACAATGCGCCAGGAGAAGATGATACCTTTCAAACTGAAATATTTGATTTGAAATTTGCAGTATCTGCCTCTTTATCTTTCGATCTTGCAAAAGCACAATACAGTGCAAGCTTTTCAGATGCGCTGCGAGTTGACATATCTATTGATTGTGGATTAAGTTTTTCAAGTGTTTATTTTGAAGAAGGACTTGATTTATCAACCGTTTCAGGATATGTAACATCAAACTGGACACCAAGTTCACCTGCAAACTGGCGCACTGAAGAAATTGATTTATCAAATTATTTAGGAGAGTATATCATAATTAGGTTTGTAAACATCAATGGGTATGGGAACAGCACATTTATAGACAATATAAACATTGAAGGCGTCCTGAGCGCTGAGAGTTTTCAAGCCGGTGAATTTGTGATGTATCCCAATCCGGCAAGCAACGAGGTTTTTATTCAGTTTTATAACAACACCTCAAATATTGCCGAAATAAAAATCAACAATGCTTTAGGTCAATTGGTTTACAATTCCAATTCACAATTGAACACTGAAAACAGGGCAAATGTCAATACTTTCGGGTTTGCAAGCGGCATGTATTTTGTTACCATAAAAAATGGTGATCAAACACAAATCAAAAAGTTGATTATCAAATAAAAAAATAAATCTTAATCAAAAAAAGTCGCCTGCAATTAATGGCGACTTTTTTTATGCAAACTCAAATAACAATTGCTACTTTTATAAAAAATTTGATAAATCCTATTAATATTCAATTATTGTAAAATCAATTATGAAAAAAACAATTTTTAGCCTTATCATCACCGGCTTACTTTTAGCTGCCTGTTCAAAAAGTACAGATCCTTTTTTAATTACTGATACGCAAGTAGGTAATCTTACGAAAGAAATTAAAGTAAAACAGCTCGACTCACTGTTTGCACAAGATTCCATTGTTAAAAATTTAGCCAAAGACAACCTTATGTCAACCAATGACCAATTTGAAGTTTATGAAAAAGGAGGGGATAAGCTTCTATTACTTTCGGCTAAGAAAAATGAAGACCCCGAATCAAAAATCTCAAACGTTCAAATTTTTGACGAAAGATACAAAACTGATAAAGGCATTCATTTAAACAGTACTTTTAAAGAAATAACTGAAAAATATGAGGTTTCTTCTATTGCAAATACTATGCGTTCACTGGTAATCTCTTTAAAAGATACAGATGTTTACATCATCATAGATAAAGAAGTCCTTCCAGTTGATTTAAAAAGTCAATTTGGAGCCAAGGTAGAAGCCAGCGATATACCCGAAAACACCAAAATTAAATTTTTGATGTTGGGCTGGGAAGGTAATGGTGAATAGTCTTTTATACTAAATTTTCAAAAGAATAGACAGACAAATGATTTCCAAAGATGATAAAAAACAATACAGGGGAGAATTGTTCAGGCATCTGGATGGTATTGCCATTGCACCTGTAGCTTTTCAACTTTACAGAAAAGGAATTACAAAACACCTGTTAACCAAAAAAGAGCATTCACTTGCAGAGCTTTGTGAAAAGTTTAAAGCCAACGACGGCTACCTCAACGTGGCTTTGAGGTTATTAGCTTCACAAGGTTGGTTGGTTTATGAAATAAACAACAAAACCGAGGAGGTTAATATTAAGTTGAATAAAAACAGCAAAGCAGCTTTCACTCTTTTTGAAAATTATAAAATAGCTGTTGAGTTTCTTGAAATTTCCAGGTTGTTTCATCCAAAAAAATCCACCCCGGCTGACTTTTACAAAACCCACAAACTCATTAACGACTTTCAAAACCTGAAACTCGATTCCGGAAAAAACGGACTGGAAGCTCAGGTTAAAAAGCACATAGAGGGCGCATTTGTCGGGCCAATTTCCGTAGCATTGGCTATGAATGGTTTTTTTCATAAATATTTTATGGAAGCCTCATTTCGTGCCGGCGAGTATCATGAAGACCCTGAAAATTTTAGCAAAATCCTTGATTTCTATACCTTTTTAGAGTGGTTTACCAAAAAAGACAATACATACAGGTTTACCGAAAAAGGATTGTTTTTTGCAAAAAGAGCCAGTGCTTATGGCGTGACTGTTTCTTATGTGCCCACCTTCAACAATCTGGAAGATTTATTGTTTGGCGATTTTTCATCGCTTAGAAACACTTCAAAAAACATCGCAGAAAACCACGTGGACCGTGTAATGAATGTCTGGGGAAGCGGTGGAGCTCATACCACCTATTTTAGGCAAATCGATGACATCATCATTCAGATTTTCAACAAACCCATAGACAAACAGCCCAAAGGCATCTTGGATATGGGATGTGGTAATGGGGCTTTTCTTATTCATCTTTTTGATGTGATTGAGCAAAGAACCCTAAGGGGCACTATACTTGAAGACCATCCTTTGTTTTTGGTGGGTGTAGATTTCAATAAAGAGGCTTTGAAAGTAACCCGTTCCAATCTCGTAAATGCTGATATTTGGGCCAAAGTGATTTGGGGCGATATCGGTAATCCCGAACAACTTGAAAAAGACATTTTTAACGATTATTCCATTCACTTGAGTGACTTGCTGAACGTAAGAACCTTTTTAGACCACAACAGAATCTGGTCTGAACCTCAAAACGGCGTTGAAAACACAAACAGTACATCCACAGGTGCTTTCGCTTTTCGCGGAAAAAAACTTTCAAACAACAAAGTGGAACTCAATCTAAAAGAACATTTTATTAAATGGAAGCCTTACATCCAAAATTTTGGGCTTCTGGTGATAGAGTTACACACCATTCCGCCACAAATTGCTGCAAAAAACATTGGAAACACAGCCGTTACGGCTTATGATGCCACACACGGCTTTTCTGACCAATACATAGTTGAACTGGATATATTTTTAAAAGTGATTGGGGAAATCGGGTTAAAAAGTGTCAAGAGGAATTTTTCAAAATACCCTGATTCCGAACTTGCAACGGTGAGTATACACTATATCAAAGGTAAATAAATTCTATATGTTAAATCATCACGTTATTCGTCAGGTTTTTACACTCATATTGATTGTGGCTTTAGGAATTCTGATATTTATTGAGCTTGTTCCTTACATGACCGGTTTATTGGGTGCTATAACTCTCTATATCATATTCAGGGATAAAATGCGGGCACTTGTTCAAAGGGGTTGGAGACCACCCCTGGCAGCTCTTTTACTGATGTTTATCTCTTTGGTGGTCATTTTGATTCCATTGGCTCTGGTATCCATGATGTTATTGTCAAAAGTAAAAAGTGGTCTGGAAAGGGCCAATACAGCAATTGTAATCATAAAAGAGCAAGTGATTGGTATTGAGCAAAGAATTGGTGTTGATATTTTTTCAAGTATGGATTCAGAAAAAACTTCAGAATGGTTGTCTGAAAGCTTCCAGGGTTTGCTTGGCGACACATTTAATATAATTATAGCAATAAGTATCATGTATTTTCTTTTGTACTTTATGCTTGTAAACCGAAAACAATTTATTGAGTCTATATATTCCTATCTACCATTGCATCCTGAAAATATAAGTATTATTGGTAAAGACATAAAAAGCATTATTATGTCAAATGCCATAGGAATTCCAATTATAGCCCTACTTCAGGGTTTTGTAGCCTTATTGGGGTTTTATATGTTTGGGGTTCCCAATCCCTGGTTTTGGTTTGTGATTACTACAATTGGGTCGATGATTCCTTTTATTGGAACAGCTTTAGGAGTAGTTCCCGTGGTCATTTTACTTTACTCTACCGGAAATAACTGGGAAGCGACGGCTATGTTAATTTATGGGATAACAATTGTAGGTTCAACAGACAATGTTTTCAGGGTCATGGTCCAGAAGAGATTGGCAGACATACACCCATTGATCACCCTGATTGGTGTTATTATAGGAATTCCTTTATTTGGGTTTATGGGACTTATATTTGGCCCGCTCTTAATCAGTCTCTTTTTGTTAATGCTAAAAATTTACAAAAAAGAATACGGAAAAAGGCTCGAAGAGAAACTGGAGGAAAAACTTGAAAAGAAAACTGAATGATTTATTTTTCCCTTTTCATTTCACGGGCCAGTAAAGTATTTTTCAATAACATCGCAATGGTCATTGGCCCTACTCCCCCTGGAACCGGTGTGATAAATGAAGCTTTTTTGCTTACATTTTCAAAATCCACATCTCCCGTTATCACATAACCCCTGGGGTTGCTTTTATCTTCAACACGGGTAATACCCACATCGATAATGACGGCACCGTCTTTCACCATTTCGGCTTTAAGAAATTTTGGCACACCCAACGCAGAGATAATAATATCTGCCTGAATTGTAATTTCTTCTATGCTTTTGGTATGACTATGAGTAAGTGTTACTGTTGAATTACCGGGCCAGCCTTTTCTACCCATCAAAATACTCATAGGTCGCCCAACAATATGACTTCTTCCAATAACAACAGTGTGTTTCCCCTTGGTTTCTACTTTATAGCGCTCAAGAAGTTCAAGTATTCCAAAAGGAGTAGCGGGAATAAATGTACCCATATCAAGTGCCATTTTTCCGAAGTTTTCAGGATGAAAACCGTCAACATCCTTTGATGGGTCAACAGCCATTAATACTTTTTGTGAATTGATTTGTGGCGGTAAAGGTAACTGAATGATAAATCCGTCTATATCATCGTTAGTATTAAGTTCTTTGATTTTTTGGAGCAATTCGAGTTCGCTGGTGGTATAAGGCATTCTGACCAGGGTCGATTCAAAACCCACGCGTTCACAGGCTTTTACTTTGCTACTTACATAGGTTAAACTGGCTCCGTCATCACCCACAATCACTGCAGCAAGATGTGGCACTTTTTCGCCACGTGCTCTCATTTCGGCAACTTCTGTTGCAATTTCATTTTTTATGTCGTTTGAAACTTTTTTGCCGTCAAGAATTGTCATAAAGGTGTAATTAAGTTGATTTATGATTAACGCATTTTGCCCATCATTTGCATCATTTTTTTGCCGCCACCACCCTGCATCATCTTCATCATTTTACTCATTTGGTTGAACTGCTTTAAAAGTTGGTTGACCTCCTGAACCGATGTGCCGCTACCCCTTCCGATTCTCTTTTTTCTGCCGGCATCAATGATGGAAGGGTTTGATCGTTCTTCGGGTGTCATAGAGTGAATGATGGCTTCTATACCTTTAAACGAATCATCATCAATATCAACATCCTTCATTGCTTTTCCTGCACCGGGAATCATACCAACAAGGTCTTTCATACTTCCCATTTTCTTGATTTGCTGTATCTGGTTCAGGAAATCGTCAAACCCAAACTGGTTTTTGGCAATTTTTTTCTGAAGTTTTCTGGCTTCTTCCTCATCATATTGTTCCTGAGCGCGCTCAACAAGAGAAATCACGTCACCCATTCCAAGTATCCTGTCAGCCATCCTGTTGGGGTGGAAGACGTCAATGGCGTCCATTTTTTCACCTGTACCAATGAATTTTATGGGTTTATCCACAACGCTCTTAATAGAAATGGCTGCACCACCCCGGGTATCACCGTCAAGTTTGGTTAAAATAACACCATCAAAATTCAAGCGGTCATTAAAGGCTTTAGCGGTATTTACAGCATCCTGACCGGTCATGGCATCCACCACAAACAAAGTCTCGTGAGGAGCAACTGCTTTGTGAACATTGGCTATTTCGGTCATCATCTCTTCATCAACTGCCAGACGACCTGCTGTATCGATGATCACTACATTAAACCCGTTTTGCTTGGCGTGTGCAATGGCATTTTGAGCAATTTGCACCGGATTTTGATTGCCTTCTTCACTATATACTTCAACACCAATTTGCCCACCTACAACGTGCAACTGTTTGATAGCCGCCGGACGGTAAACATCACAGGCTACCAATAATGGTTTTTTTGTTTTTTTTGTCTTCAGGTAATTGGCCAGTTTTCCTGAAAAGGTAGTTTTACCACTACCCTGAAGACCAGACATTAAAATTACTGTAGGATTACCACCCAAATTGATTCCCGCAGTATCGCCACCCATCAGTTCGGTCAATTCGTCTTTGACGATTTTTGTCATCAATTGCCCGGGCTGTAACGTTGTCAATACATTTTGACCCAGTGCTTTTTCTTTCACCGTGTTTGTAAACTCCTTGGCAATTTTAAAGTTGACATCGGCATCGAGTAATGCGCGTCTTACCTCCTTGAGGGTTTCAGCAACATTGACTTC
>NZ_JCBCCK010000213.1:0-1012 GCF_059864935.1 Planktosalinus sp. | reverse complement strand
CAGGATTTTGTAAAAAAGAACATCGATGGAATACGGCTAAAGGGTGATGTAGTGGAGCCCTGCCCGTATTGTGGCTCAGAAAGTGATGACAACCAAGCCAAAACTACGTGAGACTGCCCCTTAACAAACACATCAGACTTGCGGTGTTCTACTTTTTACTGGCTGCATTGCTGGGTGCAAGTTTACGCTTGTTTGTGATTATAGATCTTCCTGCCCAATACCGTTATCTGGTACACGCCCATTCACATATTGCCTTGCTGGGCTGGGTTTATGTGGCACTTACAACACTACTTTATAAATTTTACCTTGCTTCGTCAGGGGTTACTAAAGCCTTCCGTCAAATTTTTATTTTCACACAATTCACCCTGGTTGGGATGCTGTTGACTTTCCCTTTTCAGGGATACGCCTTGTTTTCCATTATTTTCTCGACCTTGTTTTTGTTGGCGTCCTACTTTTTTGCCGGATTGTTCTTAAAAAAGGCATTGCCGGAACTGCACAAACGCTTTTCATATAAGCTTTCCAAATGGGCAGTCATTTATATGGTTATTTCAAGCATTGGACCCTGGACGCTGGGAGTGATTATGAATACCCTTGGCAGCACTTCAGTATGGTACAAAATGTCTGTTTATTTCTACCTGCACTTTCAATACAACGGCTGGTTTGTTTTGGCTTTGCTGGGCATACTGTTCTATTTTCTCGAAGAAAACGGCTTTGAGTTGGAGCAGAACAAACATCGCCTGTGGTTAAGGCTGTTCAACAGTAGTGTCATACTCACATTTTTCCTTTCCACATTGTTTACCGAACCACACTTTGTATTCTACCTTTTAGGTGGTCTGGGTGTTTTACTTCAAACCCTGATTCTGGTGCTGTTGTTTCTCTGGCTGCTTCCCCGATGGAAAGATTTTAAATCACATCTCAGAAAAGGTGTAGGTGCCATGCTGCTAATGGCCGGAATTTTATTAGGCATCAAAAGCGATTTGCAATTGCTTTCGGCCATTCACTATTTTGCCCG
>NZ_JCBCCK010000212.1:0-10909 GCF_059864935.1 Planktosalinus sp. | reverse complement strand
CCTCCCCCTAAATCCCCTTCCCACAGAGGGGGACTTTTTTTTGTATAAGATAGCTTTTCATAAACTACTAATCAATGCTTAATAATTACCATATTTATTTGTTAACTTCAAGCTTATATGACATTTTATTCTTCCGCGTTAAGCATTTTCCAAAGTTTGTCTTTCAGTTCGGTTAAACCCTGTTGTGCTACAGCTGAAATAAAGAGGTAAGGTAAACCTTTAAACTGTTTGTCCAGTTCTGATTTCATTTCGGCTTTGAGCTCTTCATCGAGCAAATCACTTTTTGAAATGGCTATTAAACGTGATTTGTCCAGTAATTCGGGATTGTATTTTTTGAGTTCATTGAGAAGAATATCATATTCTTCCCTAATATTTTTTGAATCAGCCGGAATAAGAAACAACAATGTAGAGTTTCTTTCAATGTGACGTAAAAAGCGATGTCCCAGTCCTCTGCCTTCAGCTGCCCCCTCGATGATTCCTGGAATATCTGCCACTACAAAGGTTTGAAAATCGCGGTACTCAACGATTCCAAGATTGGGTTTTAATGTGGTAAATTCATAATCGGCTATTTTGGGTTTTGCCGCAGTGATGACTGAAAGCAGGGTTGATTTCCCCGCATTGGGAAAGCCTACCAGACCCACATCAGCAAGAATTTTGAGTTCCAATGTAACATCTGCTTCCTGACCGGGAATGCCGGGTTGTGCATAACGCGGGGTTTGATTGGTGCTTGTTTTAAAGTTCCAGTTGCCCAATCCGCCTTTACCACCTTCAAGTAGGATTTTTTCTTCTCCGTTTTCGGTGACTTCGAAGATAATCTCCTGAGTTTCGGTATCTCTAAATACCGTTCCCAATGGCACATCAATATAAACATCTTCACCGTCTGCACCTGTGCTCCGGCTTTTTGAACCGTGCTCACCGTGACCGGCCCTTACGTGTCTTCTGTATTTTAAATGTAATAACGTCCAAAGGTTGTCTTTACCTCTCACAATAACGTGACCGCCACGTCCACCGTCACCTCCGTCAGGACCACCTTTTTCCACAAATTTCTCACGGTGCAAATGTGCAGAACCTTGTCCTCCCTTTCCGGAAGAGACGTGCATCTTTACGTAATCTACAAAATTGCCCTCAGTCATTGTTTTTGGTTAATGGTTAATTGTTTTTGGTTTGTTTCTTGTTTCTAGTTGAGCCGTAATATATTACGGCTGTACTTTGAGGTTTCAGGTTTGGAATTTGGAATTTGGAATTTACAAGTTATCAATAACTTTATTGAGTCTTTCTGTGATTTCTGCGATGCTACCTACACCATTCACGCCAAAGTACTTGTTTTGTTTTTGGTAGTAGTTTTTCAAAATTGCGGTTTCGTTATAATAGACTTTTATTCGGTTTCTGATGATTGACTCATCAGCATCATCGGCCCTGCCGCTGGTTTTTCCTCTTTCGAGTAATCGTTGCACCAAAACCTCATCATCAACTTCCAGCGCAACCATTCCGCTTACTTTAGTGTTTATTGATTGCAGCAGGTTTTCAAGAGCATCAGCTTGTGCTTCGGTTCTGGGGAAACCGTCAAAAATAAACCCGTTTACTCCTTCATTTTTTTCAACTTCAGCTTTTAACATATTGATGGTTACTTCATCGGGAACGAGTTGGCCTTTGTCCATGTAGGATTTGGCAAGTTTGCCCAGTTCGGTTTCATTTTTTATGTTGTACCTGAACACATCGCCGGTTGAAATGTGAACGAGGTTGTATTTGTCTCTTAAAATTTCTGCTTGTGTTCCTTTTCCGGCTCCCGGAGGGCCAAATAATATGATATTTGTCATTGATTTATGATTTTAATTGATAGACTTCCGGAAGGTTTCGCCCCAAACCGTCATAATCGAGGCCGAAACCAACGATAAACTTATTGGGGATTTCCATTCCTATATAGTCTATTTGTATATTCTTTTTATAAGCTTCAGGTTTAAAAAACAGTGTGGCGGTTTTGATGGATTTTGGTTTAATTTCATTCAGTACTTCCATCAAATACTCCAGGGTGTGACCGGTATCGACTATGTCTTCAACTATTATAACGTGCCGGTTTTCAATATTTTCATTTAAACCAATCAAATTTTTCATTGTTCCGGTGGTTGATGTTCCGTAATAGGAGGCCAGTTTTGTAAAACTTACTTCACAATTCCCCGGGTAATTTTTCATCAATTCGCCTAAAAACATAAAAGCCCCATTAAGCACCCCAAGGAAGATGGGGGTTTCTTCTTTATAATCAATTGAAATTTTATTGGCAAGAGTTTTTATTGCCTGATTAATTTCTGATTCACTGATAAAAGGAACAAAAGTTTTGTCGTGAAGGGTTATCAAAATTTGCTATTAAAAATGAAAGTGCAAATTTAAGAAATATAAGGTATTAAAATTGATTAATATGAAGTTAATATTTTTTAGATTTTTATAAAAATCACAAAAGGCCCAGGAAATTTCCTGAACCGATTTTTAACTTAATATTGAAGCGTATTGCAGTTAAATCGCCATTCTGATTTCTTTCTTCGTGAGCAATCTTTTCACACGCAGTAAGAACTCATTTGGATTAAAAGGCTTTGCAACAAAATCATCTGCACCAAGCATAAAAGCTTTGGTGACGGTTCCTTCTTCTTCACCAAGTGCTGATAAAACAATTATGGGAATGTGCGGGAATTTTTCTTTGCAAAAATTTGTGACCTCAAGGCCAGATTTTAATGGCAACATTACGTCGGTAACTACCAAGTCAGGCTGTATGGTTTCAATTCGCTCAATGGCATCTAAACCATTTTTTGCTGTAGAAACAGCATAGCCTTCTTTTTTCAAGATGAAATTCAGGATTCTCATAGTTAAAAGATCGTCCTCAACTACAAGGATTTTTTCAACATTATTCATAGGTTATGTAAATTTGGGTTTTACACTTAAAAGCGCTTTTCGGGCAAAAAACACTTTACACGGGGCTAATTTAGCAAAAAAAAGGAAACCTGCAACTTTTTCTTACCCTAATATCAGCTAAAAAATACTATTAATCGATATTGTGTATTTTTTTGTAGGAATTTTTGAAGGTTAATAAAATCAAAATCTATAATGCAACATAAAAAAGGCTTCAATTTCATTTTGCCAATTTTCTTGAATATACTCTTGCCGATTATAAACCACTTGAATTCCACTCAAAAAGTGTTTATTAAACTGCCTGTAGTAACCGGCACCAATTCTATAGGAATCTAGGGCTATACGCTGATTTAAATCGGCCAGCACGACTCGTTCATCGGGCGAAGTGCCATATCCCAGTATGAAATTAACATAATCAAACCGGGTGTTGTAGTAATAGCGTGTTGTGAGAGTAAAAGCAGGGTAAACCTCTTCATTTTGCAGCTGAAAAAATGACCGAAGATGAATCCAGTAAGATCCCACATATTTTCCTAAACCAAGGTTAGCTCCGGGAATATTGGTCTCTGCAACATAAGTATAGCGAAGTCCGAAATCAACTTCCCAGCCTCTTGACAGGGTTTGAAAATAAGTAGCTCCTAAACGCCATTTCGGAAAAACCTCATCATCTGAATAGGCAGCGGTAACATTGGCATAGCTTTTATCGCCCGTAAAGAAAAAGGTTTCGCCTTCAAACTGCAGGCCTTCAATGAGCGTTGTGCCCTGAGATCGTCTGTTTGCATAATTGACTCTTCCCAACACAGAGCCCCATTTTCTTTCACCTATGTACTGCACAGTTCCCAAATGCCAGGGGCCTATTCCATCACGATCAAAGCTTGTCAGACTGTATTGAAGGCCAATTCTATCGCTATTATACCTGGAGTCAAGCCAAAAAACACGCTGCCTGATTTCAGGATCTTCAGGATATTTTTTTGAAAGTTCTTCCAGAAAATTCCGTTCGCCCTCAAAATCATTAAGCAATTGAAAGTATTGAAGTTTTTTCATCCAAAATGTTTTATTCTCGGGATGATGCATAATGGATTGTTCAATCACAGGTTTTGCCCCTGAAAAATTTTCAGCTTCAAATTCTAAATTGATTAAATAGAGAAAAACCTCTTCATAGGCTGTATTTTCAACCAAAACCCTCTTGAAATAATACCTTGCGCTGTCACTGCTTTTTGTCAGTTGGTGTACTCTGCCAATGAGCACCTGAAAATCAAGGTATTCTGGACTTATTTTTTTGCCCAAATGGGCTTGTTGCATTGCCAAATCATACTTTCCCTGCTTAAGCGATTCATATCCTTGAATAAGCAAACTATCTGTATTGACCTGTTGTGAATGACCTGAATAGCAAACGGAAACAAAAAAGAAAGAAAAAACTATTTTCAATTTGAGTGTGATTACCAAACTTCTATTTTTTTGACTTACCATAACTTATTTTTTTATTTCAGTAAACCCTTTTCTAACCATTACGCCCCACTTGGCCTCTTTTTTAGTAAAGAACTGCCAGTATCCTTTTATTGCTGCTACCACAACAACCGGATGATACACCAAAGGTTCAATCAGTGCCATTCCTATGAGCTTAATGACTTCCCTGACATTTGCATAGCTTTTGTAAAGCAGTTCATCGAGTAAAATTGATATAATGGTAATATTAATATAAAACAGGTAAACAAAAAGCATTGTCCATAACAAAAATTCGTAGTTGATGAACCCGACATAAAAAAAGGACAGGATCAAGCTCGTTAAAATTAATAGCAGGCCGAATGCTTCAATAATGGGTGCTAAAAACTCAAAGAGGAAAAAATATGGCAACGAAAAAAACGAAGTTCGGCCATATTTCGGATTAAAAAACATCTTGCGGTGTATAAACAGTGTATCTACCAATCCTCTTGCCCATCGAATGCGCTGTCGCATCAGGATTTTCAAGTCAGAAGGTACTTCAGTCCAGCAAAGGGACTCGGGGATGTAAGTGATTTTGAATTTTTTCTTTTTGTCATACATCACTTTTCGCATTCTGATGATTAATTCCATGTCCTCACCAATTGAAGTATGCATAAACCCACCTGCTTCTATGGCAACTTCTTTATCAAAAATCCCCAACCCTCCGGAAACCAGTATCAGGCTGTTTAACTGGCTCCAGGCCATTCTCCCGAAAAGAAATGCCCTTACATATTCCAGCTCCTGAAACATAGGATACCATTTCTTTGGAAAATGTACTTTTAACAGAAACCCCTCATTTACTTTGCAGGAATTTGAACTTCTGATTGCCGCTCCGGCAGCGATGACCCTTGTTTTGCTTTCAATAAAAGGTTTAACGAGCTTTACTATTGTGTTAGGTTTTAAAATACAATCAACATCAGTACACAAAAACAAAGGATATTGCGACGAATTAATACCGGCATTGGAAGCATCAGCTTTTGATTTTCTATTTTCTTTATCAACCACCAACAGTTTTGAGTACACCGGGTTTCTGGATTTATAGTGACCTCTAATTGTAGCTGTGGGTATGTGTTCCTGATAATAAAATGGCACTTTTTCCAATTCAAATTCATCGATGAGTTTTTGTAAACTGTCATCTGAACTTCCATCGTTAACAATAATCACTTCAAATTTCGGATAAGAAAGTGAAAGCAATGACTTTACATTATATACTATGGTTGCTCCTTCATTGAAAGCAGGCGCAACTACTGATACCCCAATGGCTTCATTTGATTTTATGAGAACCTCCTCGTTGATGTAGTGTTTCATCAGGACATAACGTCTGATGGCATAATAAGACAAAAAAGCAAAAATTAAATAGGAAATAATATAAAAGCTGGCGTATCCGGCAATAAACCATTCGTATACACTAAGAAACTCAACTAAAAAATGATAGACCTCCCTCATATTAATGCTGAATTAATATGTGCTTTCATTCGTTCTATTTCCATATCCATCATAAAACGTGTATCAAAATAATCAGGGTCAACAGATTTAAGGCATTTCAACAGTT
This sequence comes from Planktosalinus sp., assembly GCF_059864935.1. NCBI lineage: Bacteria > Pseudomonadati > Bacteroidota > Flavobacteriia > Flavobacteriales > Flavobacteriaceae > Planktosalinus > Planktosalinus sp. Next base: position 4,980 of record NZ_JCBCCK010000212.1, on the reverse strand, counting down.
CCATTTTAATGTCTTTATCCAAATCCTTTCGGTTAAGTGCTTTTGAGATAAACGAAACTGTTGGCTCACTTCCTATTAAAGCAAGTGATTTAAGAATTTCAACCTTAAGCCGCTTTTTCTCCAAATCAAATCTTTCTTGCAAGGTTTCTTCAGCATCAATTAAAAACAATTCACGAATGGATAAAATAGCCTCTTGCCTGACCCTAAATTCGCTGTGACAAAGTAAACTAATGATTTTTTCAGAAGAAGCTGTGTCGTTGTAAAACACCATCACTTTTAAACCCAGAATGACGATTGATTCGTTTTTTGCTTCCAGCCATTCAGCAATATTTTTTGGAATAGGTTCCTTTTTCATATAAAACACATCGATCACTTTATACTCATTCACACTTGAAATTGGAAAAGGGTAATCAACCAAAAAATCAAAAGGTTCTGTGGTAAGATATAAATGTGCAATAAAAGCATTGGAGCGCAAAATTTCGTTTTTTGAGGAAATGTATGGCTTAATATACTTCTGGCCGTGAACAAAGTTCAATGACTGAAAATGGTTGATTCCTGTGCATTTGGTGTACCAAAATGGGCTTTTAATGAGTTTCAGGCTGTGTTTATGTAAGCCAAAAGCCATGTATATATCCCGAACCTGATATATCAAATCGCCTTTTAGGCTTAGACTCAAGTCAATAATGGAGGAAAGTAACAGCTTTCTAAACCATTTTTTACGAAAAGGAAACTCAGCCTTGATTTGTTTCACTTCATTTTCCAAAGCTTCACCCTGCAGGCCCATAAAAGTGAGTTCAGTAAGTTTTTCTGTTATTTTGGGATTGTAAACTCGTTTTTTATAGGAAATATAAGCATAATTAAGTCGGTTGTAAACCAGCATTAATGCCAAAAAAATCAACAATACAAATAGTATTGGAACCATATAGTATTGCAGGAAACTTTCTAAAAATTCTTTGGACATAAGGATGCTTACAACTAGTTATAAAAACGTGTATAAACTTAGCCTAAACAAATCAAAATGACAAAGTTTAAACACAGAATTCTGAAATTAATCAACAACCTTCCTGGGAATGTCTGCCGGCAATCTGGTGAGCATTTCATAATTAATTTGGTTGCTGAATTCACTAAAAGAACTCACGCCAATTTCCAGCTCCCCTTGTTTGCCGATTAAGACAACTTCGTCACCTTTTTCGACACCTTCTAATCCGGAAATATCAACAGTCAACATATTCATATTTACGATACCAATCACCGGCACCCTATGTCCTTTGATCAATACCCTGCCAAGATTACTAAGCGACCGACTAAATCCGTGACTATAGCCCACCGGTAGAGTGGCAATTTTCATAGACTGACTTGCCATGAAAGATGTACCATAACCAATAAAATCACCTGTTTTGACTTGTTTAGTATCCATTACTCTGGTTTTCCATGTCAAAAGTCTTTTAAGGGGGTCTACTTTTAATTTGGCTTTTTCCAAATAATGAATCAACACTTCCTTGGTAGGGAAAAAACCATATTGAACAATCCCCAACCGCACCATATCGCCTTGGGTTTGCGGATATCTTAAACTCGCCGCAGAACAAGCCGAGTGGATAGTGTTTGGGGTTAACCCAAAGGCTTTAAAATAATTTTTCACCCTTCTGAAATTTTGCTGTTGCTGTTTGATCCTGTAATAATTAGCGATTTCTTCGGCTCCGGCATAATGTGTACATAAGCCTTCGAAAATTAAATTTTCTGAATTGGTTTTTAGGGTTTCAGCTACTTCCTGCCACTCATTCACGTCAAAGCCGGTGCGGTGCATTCCTGTTTCGGCTTCAATGTGGATTCCGGCTTTTTTTCCACTCTTTTTAGCCAAACCAATGGCCTGATACAATCGGGGAAGGTCAAAAACATAAAACGAAATGTCATTTTCAATTGCCCACTCCAACTGCTCGTTTTCCACATAACCCATGATCATAATTTCACTTTTCTTTTTACTTGCCTTTTGAACTGCAAAAGCTTCGTCTGCACTAAAAACCGAAAAATGATTGATGCCCATTTCTTCCGCAAGGGGCACAAACAATTCGACAGAATGCCCATAAGCATTTCCTTTCACTACAGAAGATATTTTAACCCCTTCGTTCAGCGTTTTTCTTAAAAAGTCAAGATTGTGCTTATAAGCTGACTTACTGATTTCAATTTGACAAGTATGAAAATTTATGGGCATGCCAAGTGGTTTTTGCAAAGTTCGTAAAATAGTTGTGCTCCGGTGGGTATCAAATCATCCGGAAAATCATAATCGGGATTGTGAAGTGCGGGGCAGTTTTCACCGGCACCAATTCCGAAAAAAGCGCCTTTGTATTGCTGAGTAAACAACCCAAAATCTTCTCCCCATTTGAAAGGCATTTGAAGTTTGGCAACTTTAAGGTTAAGACCATCAGCAACTTTTTTGATTTGCTCGACAGCTTTTGGGTGATTTTCACAAGCTTTAAATTCTTCGATGTATTTGAAACTTAATTTCAACCGGTGTTTTTTTGCTAAAGAGATTATGAAGTTTTCAATTTTCGCTTTAAGCTGTTCCATTTCTTCCTCTGTCCAGGCGCGAATGGTAAAACCGAGTTTAGCTTGTCCGGCAGAAGTTCCGTAAGCTTCACTTCCCAAGTTGACCTGAACAGGAGTAACTACAGCAAAATCATCACGCTCAGGTGAATTGTTAGACCAGATTGATGCCTGCAAAAGTAGCTCAGAAACGGCTAAAGAAGGATTGATGCCGTGCTCAGGCTCTGCAGCGTGTGCGGTTTTTCCTTTTAAATCAACAACAAGACTAACGACAGATGCCGTAAATAAATCATTTTTTAAGACCACTTCATGCAATGGAAATCCCGGAAGATTGTGTAAACCAAAAACCCAATCGGGCTTAATCTCTTTGAATTTCTCGTCATTTAAAACAGCAGCTGCACCGGCACCAATTTCTTCAGCTGGTTGAAAAAGCAAAACAACTTTCCCTTTTTGGGGCGGATGTTTTGAAAGCAACGTTGCCAATCCCAGCAAAATTGCCGTATGGCCATCGTGACCGCATTTATGGGATACTCCGTTGATAGCTGATTTGTGTTCAAAATTATTGTCTTCTTCTATGGGAAGCGCATCCATATCTGCCCTGAACAATACATTTGGGCCATTATTTCTACTGTCATAAACCGCTACAACACCATAACCTCCAACAGAAGATATTATTTGAGAAGGTTTGCATTTTTCCAAAAAGGCGATTACTCTTTTAGACGTTTCTTTTTCATCACCGGAAAGTTCGGGGTGGGCGTGCAATTCTTTTCGAAAAGTAATCAACTCTTTTATTTCCTGGCTTTCAAGCATAGTTCCATTTCTAAAAAGCTATAATAACAAAAATGCTCCAAAGATGCTAAGGAATTAAGAAATATATAGGAAAGCTCTTGTTAAAAAAGTCGTTTAAGAAATGGTAGTTATTTACTTTTGCCAAAACTCTTTTTGATGTCATTAAAAGCAATATTATTTGATATGGATGGTGTGATTGTGGACACAGAACCCCTGCACCACAAAGCCTATTTTCAAATGTTTTATGACAGGAACCTGGAGGTAACAGACACGATGTACCACAGCTTTACCGGTCAATCCACTCTAAAAGTCTGCCGGCAGTTGTGTGAACATTTTCAAATAAATGTTGACCCACAAGAACTCGTTTTGCACAAACGCAGAAAGTTTCAGGAGCTGTTTATCAATGATCCGGACCTTGCGCTTATTTCTGGGGTAAAGGAACGCATTGAGGAATACTATGAAAATGGGCTTACACTAGTTCTGGCATCTTCAGCGTCTATGGAAACCATCAATGCTGTTTTTGATCGTTTTAATTTGAACCCCTACTTTAGAGAAAAACTAAGCGGTGCCGATTTAAAAGCCTCAAAACCACATCCCGAAATTTTTATAAAAGCAGCTCAGGCCGCGGAAGAAGAAAGGCGCAATTGTGTGGTTATCGAAGATTCAACAAACGGCATTCTCGCTGCAAAAGCTGCAAACATCGCTTGCGTGGGTTACGACAGCGTCCACTCAAAAAATCAGGATTACAGGCTTGCAGACAAAGTAATCAATCATTTTGAAGAAATTGCATTGCCTGAATTCAAACAATGGTTTATTGAGATAAACAAGTCGGGATAGATTTATATTGACTTACCCAGTTCCAGTTTATTTTCCTCAAAATAACAGCTCAGGATGGAAAGCATTTCCTCTTTGCCGGCAGCAATTTTCTCAACCTTTTTCCAGACTTCTTCTGAAATAAAAGGTCGTAACGGTTGGTTTAATGATGTAATCAAAGGAAAAACAGCTTTCACTTTTTCATCCCATTCTTTATGATAGCGCACCAAGTCATCGGGGTAAACAATTTTTCGTTCTGTGCCTTCGTCTTCGGCTTCAAAAGGTTCTGAAATATTTAAATAACCATAATCATCCGTTAATTGCTCACCGGGATGAATATCGCGAATAGCCACTTCAAAATCATAGGCCGTGCTGATGCAATTGGCATTAAAACTGTGGTTGACATAGCGACCAAAATCCCAGCAAAAAACAAAATTCCCCCGGTTGTTTCTATAGGTATAAAAGTCAAGTATTTTTTGGTATTTGGCATCCATTTGAGCAATTTCCTGAGGAGTAAATTCCCTGTCCATAGCATCTAAAGCCCAAGTAATTGTGCCTTTTGGAATAAATTCTTTTGCCACCACCCCGTAGCCGATTTTAGGACTGATAAAACACAATTCCGTTTTTGGAAATATCATAAAATTTTTTGGTTATAAGAGTTCAAAGGAATGAAATTTTTTGATTCAAAATACAGCGTGAAAAAAATAATTTAATTTCGCTTTAGCGAAAGAAAAGTATCGATTATATGTCTTTAGATTGCTTTGCGATTTGTTTTTATTTGGTGAGCTTTTCAATATACTTGATTTGGCATCAATAAAATTTCTGTACTTCTAACTT
>NZ_JCBCCK010000210.1:0-1494 GCF_059864935.1 Planktosalinus sp. | reverse complement strand
AAAGACCGCCGTGAGTTGGATGATTTTACAGAAGAAGATTAAATTTTAATTCCTTAACCAGTTTTCAAGGATTTTTCTACCCACAGGTGTGAGTACCGATTCCGGATGGAATTGGACACCCCTGACATTCAAAGTTTTGTGCTTAAAACTCATTACATTTTTAAATGCATCTTCTGAGGTTGCTTGCAATATTTCGGGTAATGGGTGTTCCGCAACCCAAGAATGGTAATGCCCTATTTCAAACGAATCAGGCAAATCTTTAAACAAGTAATCTTCAGAAGTAATTTTAACTGAAGTTGAAACTCCATGTAAAGGATGCATCATGTTTTTCAATTTTCCGCCAAAATGTTCAACTATGGCTTGATGACCCAGGCAAACGCCTAAAATGGGTTTATTAAAAATGTATTTTTGAATTAATTCAGGCATCAATCCCGCATCATTGGGAAGTCCGGGACCCGGAGATAGCACAATTTTGTCATAGTGATTGACACTTTGCAAATTTAATGCGTCATTTTTAACTACTGTGATTTTAGCAAGATTGAACGCATCCAGTAGATGAACGATATTGTACACAAAAGAGTCGTGGTTGTCAACAACAAGTATATTCATTTGCATTATAGTTTTCATGTCAAAAATAGTTTATAAATTTTAAATGAATTTCCTTTTTAAACCTTTTAAAAATTCTAATTTTAGGCCTTCACGTTTAATAGAAGTTTAATTTCATTAAGCATTATTAGTCAATATTTTAGACCATTATGATAAGCCTGTACAACACCCAAATCCAATCACTTTCCATTCACAAAGTGGGCAACAAAAATAAAAATGAAGGAGTCATCCTTTCAAATGAACCCTATAAACTGGATGACGAACTCACAGCTGTTCTCAAGGAATATTTTTTTAAACCTTTCAGGGAAAAAGAAGAGAGTTATTACAATTTTTCACACGAAACCGACCTTGAATTTCATACCCTCTATAAGCTGGTGAGTGATTTATTTGACAATCCCGGAAAAGCCCACGAGCTGAGTCTGGAAATTGCCAAACACCTCTATGAGCAATCAGAACACCCACACATTAAAAGCGGCGAATTGTATGTGACTTATCTGGAGAACCTGCAAATCGATAACGAAAAAGTGGATGGTATCGGAATTTTTAAATCTGAAATCAAACAGGATTTCCTGCTTTTTCAAGAGAAAGAAAATAATCTGGATATGTTGTTGCAACAAGGCATCAACCTCAGCAAACTTGATAAAGGCTGCCTGATTTTTAATATTAAAAAAGAAGAAGGCTATAAAATTCTTTCGGTGGACTCCAATAAATATGATACCCGTTACTGGCTGGAAAGTTTTCTTGGAATAGATGTGCTGGCTGATGAAAATTTCTACACCAAAAAATACCTCAAATTCTGTCAGGATTTTGCCAAAAATGTAGTGCTTCCGGCAGAGGACAAACAACAAGAGGTGATGTTTATGAACCGTAGCGTAAATTACTTTGCCA
>NZ_JCBCCK010000017.1:0-15212 GCF_059864935.1 Planktosalinus sp. | reverse complement strand
TGCTTGCTTGTAATAGCCCAATGCATCTTCCAGTTGGTTCAATTCTGCAAAAGCATCACCAATGTTTCCTTTAGCAATAGGCCCAACGATTTCATCTTTTGATTTATATTTGTCCAGGTGTGTGATGGCTTCCTTGTAATTTCCAATGTGCATATAAGCCATACCGGCATAGTATCTTGAAATATTGGCAGCATCTGTACCGCCATAGTTGTCAATTATATCCAGAAAACCATATTTACCCATACCGCCATTAAGTGAAAGGTTGAACAATGAATCCTTTTGCTGTGCGTTTAGTGCCTGCTCAAAATAAATCTGCGCCTGGTACATTTCGTTGGCAGCTTCAGTTTCTTTTGGTTTTTGTATAAACTGGTTGTAAGCCAGTGATCCCAACACTACCACAGCCACAACTGCAATAATGATGTAAATGTATTTTTGATTTTTAGCAACCCACTCCTCGGTTCTTGATGCCTTTTCATCCAGCGTGTTAAACACTTCTGCTGTTGTGCTTTCCTTTTCTAAGGCAGATTGTTTTTCTTCTTTAGTTTGTGGCTTGTGACCTCTCTTTTTATATGTTGCCATAATAATTCTTTAATGAAGGGCAAAAATAAAATTTTTATTATAATTTGAAAGCTAAAATATTTGTTATTTTTCAATAATTTGCAGACCCTTAATAATCGCTTTCGCGGAAAGTATTCAGAATATAACCATCAAGATTTCAGTAATTTATGCATTTAACCAAGCTTTCCCTCCTCAACTATAAAAACTTTGAAGCCGTAAATTTTGACCTCGACCACAAAATAAACTGTTTTGTGGGCAACAATGGGGTGGGAAAAACCAATGTATTAGATGCTGTATATCATCTTTCTTTCGGAAAAAGCTATTTCAACCCCATTACCACCCAAAACATCAACCACAAGGCCGAATTTTTTGTCATAGACGGTACTTATTCCAAAGCAGAAAAAACCGAGCGCATCATCATAAGTGCCAAACGAGGCCAGAAAAAAATCATCAAGCGCAATGGCAAGGAATATGAAAAATTTGCAGACCATGTGGGCTTTCTTCCTTTGGTCATTATTTCCCCGGCTGACCGCGATTTGATTACAGAAGGCAGCGACACCCGCAGAAAATTTATGGATGGCGTCATTTCACAAGGCGATTCCCAATACCTCAACACGCTGATTGCTTACAACAAAGTGCTTGCACAACGCAACGCCCTTCTAAAATATTTTGCCGCAAATAACACCCGGAACAACGACACCCTGGAAATTTACAACACCCAGTTACACGAACTCGGCACCGGGATCTACCAAAAAAGAAAAGCTTTTATTGAAACTTTTATCCCCATTTTTAACCCAAGGCACCAATCCATTTCCAACGGCAATGAGCAAGTGAATTTGGTGTACAGCAGCCAACTTGAAACGGACAGTTTGCTCCATCTTTTACAACAAAACTACCCTAAAGACAAAGCCTTACAATACACCAGCGTGGGCATTCACAAAGACGATTTACATTTTGAAATTGACGGGCACCCCATAAAGAAATTTGGTTCGCAGGGGCAGCAAAAGTCTTACCTCATCGCTTTGAAACTGGCTCAGTTTGATTTTTTAAAAGCCCGAAGCAATGTCAACCCCATACTCCTGCTGGACGATATTTTTGACAAGCTGGACGAAAGCCGTGTCGAGCAAATCATCACCCTGGTGGAACGTGAAAACTTCGGGCAATTGTTTATCAGTGATACCCACCCCGAGCGCACTGAGGCCATTGTTAAAAAAGTACATCAAACCTATAAAATGTTTCGGTTGGAGTAAGTACGTCTCAATATTTTGTAACTTTGGATTATCAGTATTAATTTCTCAAACCAAAAAATGAAAAAGTTCCTTTTAGCTATAACAGTATGCTGGAGTTTTCAGGTCTATTCTCAGGATCCCGATTTGGTGAGAACTTGGTATTTAACATTTGTACAAACCACAGATTTGGCTACACCTTATTATGTTTCAGCAATTAGTCCTGCCATTCAGCCATACATGGAAATTTTAGGGGATTTTACCTTTATGGGAGAAGGAGCTTGCAATTCTTTTGAAGGTATTGTAACTTTTCCTTATCCTAATGATTTTGAAACTACTGCGTTTTCATATACAACTGCAGATTGCGGTATTCAAATTCACAATTCGTTTGAAGACAGTTATTTCAGTTTCATGAATGGAGGCGGCTATTACCAAATTACAAGCAATTATAATGGGCTTATACTTTACATCGAAAACCCCTTAATGGGTGCTGCAATATTTCAGGATTATCCGCTTTCAACAAACTCATTTTTATTAAACAAGATTACCTTATACCCAAATCCCGTAAAGTCAAATTTATACCTTAACACCAACACTATTCAACTTACAGAAATTGAAGTTTATTCCGCATTTGGTAAAAAGGTATTATCAAAAATTGGGAATACAAATACAATCGATTTATCAAGCCTTAAATCCGGAATTTACTTTTTAAAACTGCATACTGAAGATGCCTTTACTGTAAAGAAAATAATAAAAAAATAATGCTTATGCTTACGCGAAAATCAATCCTTTACCCGCTTATTCTCAGTTGTTTGCTGTTATTTACATTTTCGTGTAAACAGGAAAACCCTGATGAAATCCTTGCTCACATTTCCGGCTATTGGGAGATTGAGGAAGTAACTTCTGCTGAAGGCGAACACAAAACATATACAATGAATATGCTGGTGGATTATATTGAAATCGACGACAACAAGGGTTTTCGAAAAAAAGTAGCTCCACAACCAGATGGCACCTATCTCATTAACGATGATGCCGAAACCATTTTAGTCGAAATCCATGACAACAAAGTGCAGTTGCTCTACTCCACCCCTTTTGACCAATGGACGGAAACCGTGATAAAAGCTGATGAAAACAAACTGGTTGTCAAAAATGAAAATGGAATAGTTTATACTTACAAACGTTTTGAAAATATACCCCTGATCGAATGAAAAAGCGCCACGGAGAAGAAGCATCCATCAAAGACGTGTTGAAAGATTTTGTTTCAGCAAACAAGCTGGACAAAGGCTTAAAGCAGGTGCAGGTGGTTGACGCCTGGAACAACCTGATGGGTCCCGCCATTGAAAAATACACCACCAACGTCAAACTGAATCGCAACAAACTCTATGTAGAACTCAGTTCAAGCGTGCTACGGGAGGAGCTCAGTTACGGCAAGCAAAAAATCATCAAATTGATGAACGAAGAACTGGGTGAAGAGATAATCAAAGAAATCGTTTTGAGATAAGAAAGGGACACTATAATGTGGAAATAAAAAGAGCCACAAAGTCACCAAGACACTAAGAAGCACAAAGTTTTGATTTATAATCGCTTGAGTCTTAGTGAAACTTTGAGCCTTAGTGCCTTCGTGGCTATAGTGAAATCTCCAAAAAAAAACACCACAAAATTGCGGCGTTTTCCATATATATAAACACTAAAAGATTAAAACATCTCTCTTCCCGAAAAGTGGAACGCGCCTTCAATAAAAGCGTTTTCATCACTGTCACTACCGTGAACGGCATTTTCGCCAATCGATGCAGCATATAATTTCCTGATGGTCCCTTCTGCAGCTTCGGCAGGGTTGGTAGCGCCAATCAGTTTTCTGAAATCATCAACGGCATTTTCTTTTTCAAGTATGGCAGCAACAATGGGTCCGCGGGTCATATACTCAACCAATTCACCAAAAAAAGGACGCTCTTTGTGAACAGCATAAAACGCCTGCGCATCAGCTGTGGTCATTTGGGTCATCTTCATCGCCACGATGCGGAAACCGGCCTGATTGATCATATGAAGTATTGCCCCTGTGTTTCCTTTCTCCACACTGTCAGGCTTAAGCATGGTAAATGTTCTGTTTGTTGCCATTGTTCTCTTTTTAAATTTTTGCGCAAAAATAGTCATTTATATGTGAATCTTACAAGGAAAATAACCGGTGTTTTTTGAAATAATTTTAGAATACAGTATTACATTTCCACCAATCCTACACCAACGTATAAGCATACTCACCCGAAGCGAGCATGGTGTTTTTATCGCCTATATATACCACTACCCCGTTGCCTTGCTTTTCGGTAAAAAAGGGTTCTGAAGTGCCGTTTTTGAGGACCTCAACCACTTCAAAGCCCACATTAAACCGCGTACCGATTTTGTCTTTATACTTGGTGGGGAATGAACGGTAGATACCTCGTTTGATGTCCCTGCCTTCTGCACGAACGGTGATGTCCTCACGCACCAGCAAATCGCCGTTTTCTTCCACCTTGATTTGTGAATGGTAAGCAAGGATGCGCTCCTGGGCAAAACCGTTGCTTAAACAAAAAATTAAAACCAATAGGGAAAGTACTTTTTTCATCATCGGGCTTTTAAAGGTTAATGACAGGTGCTAAACGTTCGGTTTCATTTTTAATGTCAAAAAAGTCGCGGGTGGTGTGGTTAAATGTTCTGGCGACCAGCAAGGAGGGAAACTGTTCAATAAGAATGTTGTAGTTTCTCACACTACCGTTGTAATAACGGCGGGCGCGTTGCAGGTCGTGCTCCACGGTGGCCAGTTCTTTTTGCAACTCCAGAAAATTCTGGTTTGCCTTTAATTCAGGATAATTCTCTACTACTACAAACAGGCTTCCCAATGCTTTGGAAAGGCCAACCTCTGCGGCTTCCTGTTCTTTAACATTATCGGCTTCAATTCCTTGAGTGCGAAGTCTTGTGATACTTTCAAAAAGGTTTTTTTCGTGCGAAGCATAACCCTGAACCACTTTTACAATATTGGGAATCAAGTCATGGCGCTTTTGCAACTGCACATCAATTCCACTCCAGGCCTCCTCGACCATGGTGCGCAGACGAATCAGGTAGTTGTATGTATAAATAAAATAAACAAGGGTAAGGATGACAAGCGAAATAATGACTACGGCCATATTAATGGGGTTTAGTTTTGCAGTTTAAAGGTATATAATTTTTTGTTATTGGTGAATATCGTCACGTCAATCCATTTTCTTTGTCACCCCGAACGAATGTGAGGGGTCGCATCTGAGTAAGCACGTACTGCTGAGCGACATTACGTGAGGAACAGCACCTGAGCAGCAGGGTGCGATTAGCTACGCTGAATCTTCGATTTCCTCCTTCGTCGGAATGACAAACAACTGGGTGTCACCTTGTCGCCCCATCTCCCCCTCACCTTATCACCCCGTCACATCACCCATACAAAAAAAAACAATACCCTGTATACCCATGACACCATTTGACCCTTTTTGACCCCTTTTGACACCATTTGACACCATTTGACCCTTTTGGTCAAAAAAAGGGTGGTTTTCTCCCAGTTTTCTCCCAGTCATGTTCCAGAGAGGGTTTTAAAAAATCGATTTTTAAGAAGGAATGTGGGAGGAGTGTGGAACAATCGTGGAAAAAAATTAAGAAATGAGGGAAATCGTAATATAGTCTCAACCCGTTTTTGTAGTTTAAATACTATGAGTGTTTTAACATTTTCTTTATATTTGTTTTAGCCACCATAGCTTTAGCGAAGGAGGCAATAACCCCACCCCATAAGAGAAAGAAAGCATTTAGTAGAAAATTTAAAAAAAGAATCAGGAAGAAAAACCCCTGCGTAAAAGTCCCTATTGTCCTTTAAGTCCCTTAAGAAACGAATGGAAGAACAAGAACAAAAACAAAATAAAGAAGGCTTTATCCCAAAACACGGTGGTTACCGCAATTTGATTACTTATCAAAAAGCTGAAATCATCTATGACGGTACGATTTATTTTACCAACCGATTTTTCAGGAAATATGACCGTACAATTGACCAAATGGTACAAGCAGCTAGAAGTGGCAAACAAAATATTGCTGAAGCCAGTATGGGTTCAGGAACATCAAAAGAATTCGAAATTAAATTAACCAACGTTGCCCGGGCATCTTTAGAAGAATTGAAAATAGACTATGAAGATTTTATAAGAAAGAACAACTATAAAATTTGGGGTAAAGAACACCGTTTGGTAGCAAGACTGCGTGAACTCAACAAAACACCCAATGCAACTTATGAGACTTTTAAAAAAGGCATTGAAAATGAAAACCCTGAAATTTGCGCCAATGTGATGATTGGCCTTATCAAAGTAGTAAGCTATTTATTGAACAACCAAATTAAAGCACTTGAAACAGCTTTCTTAAAAGAAGGCGGCTTAAGAGAACGAATGACCAAGGCAAGGATTGAACAACGTAAAAGAGGTTAAAGAGACCATATGGTTAAAGGGACAACAGGGACTCCAACGACTGCGTGAAAGATTCTGTTGTTCTTGTGGCGCAGGCATTGTCTGGTGCGGTAGCGGTGGGAAGAGAATAGGACTAAAGTGTGAGACAAGAAAATATTAAAACTATGAGTTTCCTAAAAGCAGAATGGAGAAAACTGGCCATTGCAAATTACAGCATTGACCAAGAGTTGTTAACTCCATATCTCCCGTTTGGCACTGAATTGGATTTGTGGGAGGGCAACTGTTTTGTGAGTTTGGTGGGGTTTATGTTTAAAAATACCCGGTTATTGGGCATTAAAATTCCTTACCACATTGACTTTGAGGAAGTCAATTTGCGCTTCTATGTCAAGCGACTCGAAAAAGGGGAATGGAAACGGGGTGTTGTTTTTATCAAAGAAATAGTCCCCAAAAGAGCATTGACTTTTGTGGCCAATACCATGTACAACGAGAATTATGAGACCATGCCGATGGGTCATATTTGGAGCGAAAATGAAAACCACAGGCTTGTTGAATATCATTGGGAGAAATCATGGGTTAGAAATTCATTCAGCATTCAGGCGAGTTTAGAGGCTTTTAAAATTGAACCTGATAGTATCACAGAATTTATAACAGAACATTACTGGGGCTATGCCAAGGTCAATGATTACAAAACCAATGAATATGAAGTGACACACCCCAAATGGAGTGCTTACCAAGTTGAAAACCATGATATTCAAGTGGATTTTGGCAAAGTGTATGGTGAACAATTTGAATTTTTGAATTCAAAACAGCCCCACTCTGTCATGCTTGCTGAGGGTTCTGAGATTACTGTGGAGGGTAAGCGGGTGATAAAGTAGAGTTTGGAAAACAGTGGTTAATTTCAGTTTAGCTGCTGTACCTGAGCAACAGGGTGCGATTCCTCGCTACGCTTCGGAATGACAAAATACTCAGTTTTTGTCACGCCGACAGAGCGAGGCACGAGCGACGAGGGGTCGCATCTGAGTGAGCACGCGCTACTGAGCAACAGCACCTGAGCAACAGGGTGCTATCCCTCCTTCGTCGGAATGACAAATGAGACGGGGCTTTTACCTTTAATTAACGAGATTAGCTACGCTGAATCTTCAATTTAACTTCGTTGAACCTAAAGGTTTCCCGCCTTCCTCCTTCACTTGTTACGGAGGACAAAGTTGCGGGGATTTTAACATAATTGCTTAAAAAATAGCTAATGCAGTCAAACATCCTTAACTTTATGGGGTCATTAAATGAGTGATCTATAATATTTCCTTACAGCATATAAACCTAATAAATGTGTAAAACATGTTGGTGAAATGTTCTTAGATTTACACAACCATCTCATCGCATAAATTACAATGAAAAATAGCAAGCCAAAATCCACTAAGTCTAAGCCTGTTCGGAAATCACGAGGCCATTTTCCCGTTGTTGCCATTGGCGCATCTGCCGGTGGGCTGGAAGCTATGATGGAGTTATTAAAAAACCTTCCTCCTGACACGGGCATGGCGTTTATTTATGTGCAGCACCTCAGCCCTGACCACAAAAGCATGTTGACTGAAATTTTATCGAAGAAGACAACAATGAAGGTGCAGGAAATTGATGACATGGATAAAATCAAGCCCAATAATGTGTTTGTGATTCCTTACAACAAAGGCATTGAAGTCACAGACGGACATATAAAATTAATTTCCCGTTCAGAAAGCACTACAGCCATTTCTATCGATGTTCTTTTCTCCTCACTTGCCCAGGCGCAAAAAGAAAGAGTGATTGGCGTTGTCCTTTCAGGCAGTGCAAGCGATGGCACAGTGGGACTCAAAGACATCAAGCATGAAGGTGGATTAACCTTTGTACAAGACGATACTGCAAAATTTACGAGTATGCCCCACTCTGCTATTGCAGCAGGCGTGGTTGACTTTGTTTTATCTCCCAAAGAAATTGCACTCGAATTGGCGCGATTAAGCAAGCACCCGTTTGTTAAAGGCAAAAGTAAAAAAGCAGATAGTGAGGACTTGATTGACAACAGCAATCCTGATTTAAAATCAATTCTCAATCAATTGTATAAAACCACAGCAGTTGATTTTAGTGAGTATAAAATGAACACCATCAAAAGGCGCATCATTCGCAGAATGTTGTTGTACAAACTCACCACCCTCAAAGATTATGCTAAACTGCTTAGCAAAAAAAATGAAGAGACCGATATACTTTATCAGGATTTGTTGATTAATGTCACCCGATTTTTCCGCGACACAGACACCCACAAATATTTACAAAAGAATCTCTTCCCCAAATTACTGAAAAGAAAAAAAGAGGGTGAATCGCTGCGCATCTGGGTACCGGCTTGTGCAACAGGAGAAGAAGCTTATTCCATGGCCATGATGTTGCTTGAGATTAATGAAAGACAAACAGTTAACATACCTATTCAGATTTTTGCAACAGACCTCAACGAACACGCTATAGGCAAAGCACGCGTGGGTGTTTACACCAAGCAGGAACTTGAAACCGTTTCGCCACAGCGCATACAGCGTTTCTTTACAAAGGCAGATGGAAGTTTTAGGGTAAACAAAGCTGTGCGCGATATGTGTGTGTTTGCTCCTCATAATATTTTAAGCGACCCGCCTTTTTCGCGACTTGATTTTATCAGTTGCTGCAACCTCTTTATTTATCTGGATACGGCTGCACAAAAAAAAGCGGTCAACACCTTTCACTACGCTTTAAACAGCGATGGGTTTTTAATGCTGGGCAAATCAGAAAACATCAGCCATTCAAACCATCTCTTTACACTCTCAAATAACAAGTATAAAATATTTTCCCGGAAAACAAATTCAGGCTCACGGAGGTTACCTGATCTTTCACCCCGCTTTATACAACACGCCGCAACTGAAAAAAATGTTCCGTCCGGAAACCGGAATAAAAGACAGGTAAACATTTCCGTTTCTCAACAGGAACTTGATAAAGCTATAGATGATGTGCTTGTCGCGGAATTTATGCCTGCAAGTGTGGTTATTAATCACCATTTGGAGATTGTACAGTTTCGCGGTACTACCGATGTCTTCCTCACACACCCAAAAGGCAAAGCCACTTTTAATATTTTAAAAATGGCACGCCCCGAAATTGCTTTTGAATTGCGCAGTGCCATTTCAAAAACCATTAAAACAAACCAGCGCATACTTAAAACCGGAATTGAATTAAAAATTAAATCGGCAGTAAAGATTATAAGTATTGAAATTGTTCCGCTGGAAATAGAATGGAATGAACCCTTGCTCCTTGTTCTTTTCACTGAACATGAACAAGCAGATATGTATTTGCACCAAGCAAATGGCGGAAAAAATACTTCGCTTGCAAAAGACCGGAGAATAAAAAAACTGGAACAGGAATTGGCAGCAGCACAGGCTGACGCGCTTTCAATTTCACAGGAGCAGGAAGCTTTTACCGAAGAATTGCAAAGCGCCCATGAAGAAGTGGTGTCAAGCAACGAAGAACTGCAAACCCTGAATGAAGAATTGGAAACTTCAAAAGAAGAAATAGAATCTACCAACGAAGAGCTCATTACCAGCAATCAGGAATTGCAAACACGCATTGACCTGCTCAATGAATCCTATGAATATTCAAATGCCATTGTTTCCACGATGCACGACCCTTTGCTTGTTTTGGGTAAAGACCTTAGGGTAAAATCTGCCAACCATGCATTCTACAACACTTTTGGTGTTACCGAAGAACAAACAGAAGGTGTACTTTTATATGAATTGGGCAACAAACAATGGAACATTCCCGCGCTGCGCAAATTACTGGAAGACATCATTCCAAAAAACTCTGAATTCTATAATTATGAAGTGAAACACACCTTCATGAACATTGGCGAAAAAATAATGTCACTCAATGCAAGCCGTGTAATTCAGAAAACGCATCGTGAAGAATTGATCCTACTTATTATCTCTGACATTACTGAAGTTAGAAGCCTCATTGTAGAAAAAGAACAGCGGGATAAAGAATTGCTCCTAAAAGAAATCCGCAATAGAAAAGCGGAAAAAACAAGATTGGAAAAAGCCGTTGACAAAAGGACACAGGAATTAAAAGTAGCCAATGAATCACTCGATAAAAGAAACAAAGAACTTCTGAACCTAAATAAAGAACTTGAAGCATTTGCCTATGTTTCCAGCCACGATTTGCAGGAACCGCTGCGCAAATTGCAAACCTTTTCAGGAATCATTTTAGAAAATGACAATCAACAATTGTCTGACAAGGGAAAAAAATATTTCCAACTCATACAAAAGGAAACAGAACGTATGCGGCAACTCATTCAGGATTTACTTGCCTTCTCGGGCATCAGTGCCGGCGAACGAAAATTTAAAAAAACAGACCTTAATATCATTATAGAGGAAATAAAAGAAGATTTTAAAGAAATAATTGCCGAGAAAAATGCAGTGATAGAAGTTGAAGAAATTTGCGATATTTACATCATTCCTTTTCAGTTTCGCCAGCTCATGCAAAATATCATTGGCAACGCTCTCAAGTATTCAGACCCAAAAAGGCCACCTCACATAAAAATTACAAGCCGGAATATTAAATATGAAGAATTGAACTTAGAGGAGCTACCACCACAAAAGGAATACTGCCAAATCACTATTGGCGATAACGGTATTGGTTTTGAACAAAGATACAGTACCAAAATATTTGAAGTCTTACAAAAGCTTCACAGCAAAGAAGAATATGCCGGCACAGGCATTGGTCTGGCTATCGTCAAAAAAATAGTTGACCATCACAATGGCATCATTATCGCATCAAGCGAGGTGAATAAAGGAACTACATTTGATATTTATATTCCTGTTTCACCAAAAAAATAAAATATATGAACAACGAGCCCTTCTATATAATCCTTGCAGATGATGATGAAAGCGACCGGCTTGTTTTCAAAGAAGCTTTTGCAGAATTGAAAATTAAAACCTTTGTCCGCACAGTCAATGACGGAATTGAGCTTATGGACTGGCTCAATAACGAAGACCACAAATTGCCCCATTTTCTATTCCTTGACCTCAACATGCCACGCAAAAACGGATTGGAATGTTTAAAAGAAATCAGAAGCAATGAAAAACTCAAAGATATTTTTATAGCCATATATTCAACATCCGATAGCAAAAAAGATGTGGAAGATACCTTCCTCAATGGTGCCAATGTTTATATCACCAAACCCAATGATTTTAATGTTCTCAAACAAATTTTAGATAAAGCAGTAATGACGGCATATCAATATCAAGACCAGTCAATGATAAGGGATAATTTTTTGCTGAAGATTTAGTAACGTAAAAATTCACTGCTCATTTGACTTTAGTCATAACCCCTTCACCCGGTCCTATAATCTGGGAACAAGTACTTTTACCAATTACATTTATTTACGGAATACTTTAAATAAATCCTGATTTGCTTTCGCCGGATAGTTAAAGAACAGGGTTTTAACATATTTTTAGTATATTTGTTTTAGCCACCGTAGCTGTTTCATTCTCCTAAGCTTTTTATCCTCCGTAACTTTTTTAGCGAAGGGGGATAGCGAAGGAGAATAGCGTAGGAGGCAATTTCCCCGTTTCTTCATCCCCAATAGATTCAAGAATTAACTGATAACAACTTTAAAAGTGGTTTCGACTTCAAAATAAATGGACATACAATGAAAATAAACATCCCATATTTTCCATTCACTTCCATTTAAAAAATCCACAGAAAAAAGTTACCTTTGCAGCTGTTCCAATCACGCATTAAAAAGGCTGTAATGATCCACTTTTTCAGTAAGCAAAACCACACCGTTTATGCGGTGCAATCACACCACAACCTCAACCAACAGGACATTCAAAAACTCAACTGGCTCTTTGGCGACGCCACCCTCATTCAGGATGATACTGCCACTGCCCAAGCATCGAATTGTTTTATAGGTCCGCGTGCCGCTATGGTCACTCCATGGAGTACCAATGCAGTGGAGATTACCCAAAATATGGGAGTTGAGGGCATCATCCGCATCGAGGAATTCCACATCATCAAAGAAAGCGAAGCCGACTTTGACCCGATGCTTTCTCAAAAGTACAACGCACTCGATCAGGAGGTTTTCAAAATCGACATCACTCCTGAGACCATCAAAGACATTACCGATATTGCTACTTTCAACCGCCAAGAAGGTCTGGCACTAAACGATGAAGAAGTAGCCTATCTGGATGCACTCAGCAAGCGTTTGGAACGCCCACTCACCGACTCTGAAGTATTTGGGTTCTCCCAAGTCAACTCAGAACATTGCCGCCATAAAATCTTCAATGGCACCTTTGTGATTGATGGCGTGGAACAGCCTTCATCACTCTTTAAACTCATCAAAAAAACTTCGGCTGAAAATCCCAATACCATTGTTTCAGCTTATAAAGACAATGTGGCTTTTATCGAAGGTCCCACAGTAGAACAATTTGCACCTAAAAGTGCCGACAAACCGGACTTTTACCAAAAGAAAAACTATGAAAGTGTGATTTCGCTTAAAGCGGAAACCCACAATTTCCCCACCACGGTTGAGCCCTTTAACGGAGCAGCCACAGGAAGTGGTGGTGAAATACGCGACCGCTTAGCCGGTGGTAAAGGCTCATTGCCCCTCGCCGGAACAGCAGTTTATATGACTTCGTATCCACGATTAGAAGGAAACAGAACCTGGGAACAAAACATCGCCCCCCGAAATTGGTTGTACCAAACACCACTCGACATACTAATCAAAGCCTCCAACGGAGCTTCAGATTTTGGAAACAAATTTGGACAGCCGTTGATTGCAGGTTCAGTTTTGACTTTCGAACATAAAGAAACCTCTCCCCCGCCCATTGGCGGGGAGCCGGAGGGGGACAACCGTATGCTTGGCTATGACAAAGTGATTATGCTTGCGGGTGGTATTGGTTATGGGAAAAAAGACCAAAGCATAAAAGACAAACCTACGGAGGGTGACGACATCGTTATTCTGGGTGGTGATAACTACCGCATCGGTATGGGGGGCGCTGCTGTTTCTTCAGCAGATACCGGGGCTTTAAGCAGCGCGATAACTCTAAACGCTGTACAACGTTCCAACCCCGAAATGCAAAAACGTGCCGCCAACGCCATTCGTGGTTTGGTCGAAAGTGATATCAACCCTATTGTATCCATTCACGACCACGGTGCGGGAGGTCACCTCAATTGCCTGAGCGAACTCGTGGAAGAAACCGGAGGCGAAATCGCTTTGGAAAAACTACCCGTGGGTGACCCAACACTTTCGGCAAAAGAAATTATCGGGAATGAATCTCAGGAGCGAATGGGATTGGTCATCGGCCAAAAAGACACTGAAACCCTGAGACGCATCGCCGAGCGCGAACGTTCGCCCATGTATGAAGTGGGAACAGTGACCGGCGACCACCGCTTTGTTTTTAAAGCCAAAGACGGTAAAAACCCAATGGACCTGGCACTGGCAGATATGTTTGGCAGTTCGCCAAAAACAATCATGGACGACCAAACCATCGAAAGAAATTATCCTGCACTCAGCTATTCACAAGAAAAAATCAAAGACTACATCACTCAAGTATTGCAATTGGAAGCCGTGGCCTGTAAAGACTGGCTCACCAATAAGGTGGACCGTTGTGTAACCGGACGTGTCGCCAAGCAGCAATGTGTGGGTCCTTTGCAAATTCCGTTAAACAACTGCGGGGTAATGGCATTGGATTACAACGGCAAGGAAGGTGTAGCCACCAGCATTGGGCACTCCCCCATTTCGGGCTTGATTGACCCGGTGGCCGGTTCTAAAAACTCCATAGCTGAAGCATTGACCAACATTGTTTGGGCTCCGTTAAAAGACGGATTGCAATCGGTTTCGCTTTCGGCCAACTGGATGTGGCCTTGTAACAATCCCGGTGAAGACGCGCGTTTGTATAAAGCCGTGGAAGCCGTTTCAGAATTTTCTATCGCATTGGGCATCAATGTACCTACGGGTAAAGATTCGCTTTCGATGAAACAAAAATACCCTGATGGCGAAGTCATTTCTCCCGGAACAGTGATTATATCGGCAGCAGGAAACTGTGATGCCATTACTCAGGTGGTCGAGCCCGTTTTACAAAAAGACAAAGGCAGCATTTATTACCTCAACCTGAGCAAAGACAACTTCAAACTAGGCGGCTCATCGTTTGCACAAATACTGAATGAAATTGGTGATGAAGCACCTTCAGTGAAGGATGCCGCTTATTTCAAGACTGCTTTCAACACCCTGCAAGCGTTAATTCGCAAAGGTCAAGTCGAAGCTGGTCACGATATCTCTTCGGGCGGGATGCTTACGGCACTTTTGGAAATGTGTTTTGCAGATAATAATTTGGGGGCTGAAATAGTCCTCCCCACAAGCCCCCTAGCCCCCGAAGGGGGAATTCCAGACTTAGTTAAAATACTTTTTTCGGAGAACAGCGGGGTTTTAATTCAAGCCAACAATGATGATGAAGTTGAAACCGCTTTCGCGAAAGCAAACATAGAAGCAATTAAAATAGGAACAGTAACCGAAAGTGATACACTAACTATCACACACGGCACAACGACTGAACGTTTCACCATTTCTGAAATGCGTGATGTATGGTACAAAACCTCTCACCTACTCGACCGCAAACAAAGCGGAAAACAAAATGCTGAAGAACGATTTGAGAATTATAAAAATCAGCCACTGGAGTTTAAATTTCCCAAACATTTTACAGGAAAACTAAACTCCCCCCTCCCTGGGAGAGGGGCCGGGGGTGAGGACAACGGGGGTGAGGACAACGGGGGTGAGCAGCGCATCAAAGCTGCTATCCTAAGAGAAAAAGGCAGCAACAGCGAGCGCGAAATGGCCAACGCCATGTACCTCGCCGGTTTTGATGTAAAGGATGTGCATATGACTGATTTGATTTCGGGGCGGGAGACTCTGGAAGACATACAGTTTATTGCTGCCGTTGGCGGATTCTCAAAC
>NZ_JCBCCK010000419.1:0-10459 GCF_059864935.1 Planktosalinus sp. | reverse complement strand
TCTCTAATGAAACATCTTTACCTTCTGCTTTTTACAGTTTTCTTTTCATTTCAAATTCACGCACAACAAGCACCATTTATTACTACATGGGAGGTGACTGTCGGAAATTTGAACATCACTATTCCCACTTTCGGGACAGGTTACAACTATACTGCTGACTTTGGGGATGGCACCACTTTAACTAACCAAACCGGTGACGCTTCACATACTTATGCTGCTCCCGGGGTTTATACGGTAACTATATCAGGGAACTTCCCGAGAATACGATTCGGCAACAATCATCTTAATGCTAAAAAAATTAAGAGTGTGGAGCAATGGGGAGATATAGAGTGGGTTTCAATGGAAAGTGCTTTTATGTATTGTACCTATATAACTATAAATGCTACTGACGCACCTGATTTAAGTACGGTTACTGATATGTTTAATATGTTTGCAGGATGTAATGATTTTAACCAATCAATTAACCATTGGGATGTGTCCAATATCACAAATATGTCATCTCTGTTTGGATCTGCTAACTTTAATCAGCCATTAAATAATTGGGATGTATCCAATGTTACAAATATGGCAAGGATGTTTGGTGGTGCAAATGCTTTTAATCAGCCACTAAATAATTGGGATGTATCAAATGTGACCAATATGTATTCTATGTTTAAATCTGCACTAGATTTTAATCAACCACTTAATAATTGGAATGTATCGAATGTTACTAATATGTGGGATATGTTTTCTTCTGCCTCTTCATTCAACCAACCTTTAGATAATTGGGATGTATCTAGTGTGACTAATATGCATGGATTATTTAACCAAGCATCTAACTTTAATCAAGATTTATCCAATTGGAATTTTAACCCATCTGTTTTACTCACAGAAACTCTAAATCGATGTGGACTGAATATTTCAAACTATGAAAGTCTCCTATCCCGTTTTGTTCAGTTAGGATTGCAAAATAAAAGCTTGGGAGCTGCAGATCTTTTATATTGTGATGCTTTATCTAGAAATGAACTTATAAATAATCGAGGCTGGTTTATATGGTTAGATTTACCTGAAATGAGTTGTAATATTACTTATCCCCCTAATGTTTTTGTGTCCAGGTGGAAAGCGACAAGTACTAGCTTAGACATTATAATCCCAACAACAGGAAGTGGTTATAATTATACTATTGATTATGGCGACGGTACAATTCAGAATAATTTAAATGGGAATGCTGTTCACACTTACACCCAGCCCGGTATTTATACAGTTATTATTTCGGGAGATTTTCCGAGAATCAATAATTCTCAATTTCCTAACACCAGAGAAAAATTAGTTAGTATTGAACAATGGGGAGATATAGAATGGAAGTCTATGGAAGGTGCTTTTTACAATTGTTCTAATTTAGTAGTAAACGCGACAGATTTACCAGATTTGAGCCAAGTTTCCAATATGGCTAAAATGTTTAGAGGGGCATTGAAATTTAATTCACCCATAGACCTTTGGGATGTTTCTAATGTGACTGATATGCACAGGATGTTTATGGGAGCGTATTTATTCAATCAGCCATTGAATAGTTGGGATGTTTCCAATGTAACTGATATGTCTGAAATGTTTAGTGATGCGCAAAAATTTAACCAGCCAATTGATAATTGGAACGTTGGGAATGTTACTAATTTGATGAAGATTTTTGAGAGTGCATATATGTTCAATTCACCTATAAACAGTTGGAACGTGTCAAATGTAACTAATATGTATAGGATGTTTTATAGTGCAAAAAGCTTTAATCAACCTATTGGTGATTGGAATGTGTCAAATATGACCAATATGTCGTTTGTATTTGATAATGCAGTAAGTTTTAACCAACCACTGAATGACTGGGATGTGTCTAACGTCACAGTTATGGATCATATGTTTTTAAGTGCCGTTAAGTTCAATCAATCTTTAAATAATTGGGATGTTTCCAATGTAACTGATATGCTTAGGATGTTCAGTTATGCCGAAAGCTTTAATTCATCCATAGAAAATTGGAACGTTTCAAATGTGACAAATATGAGTAATATGTTCGCTTATGCCAAATCTTTTAATCAACCCTTAAATAACTGGAACGTTTCTAATGCAACAAATTTAAGTTATATGTTTTATAAGGCATTTGCATTCAATCAACCTATAAATACTTGGGATGTCTCGAATGTTACGGAAATAAAGTTTATTTTTAACGATGCTTACAGTTTTAATCAATCCATAGATAATTGGGTTTTTTCAAACGGGTTGCAACTAGGTGGTATGTTTTATGGTGCTCATAACTTTAACCAGCCATTAAACAATTTGGATGTTTCTAAAGTTACTAGTATAAATTTCATGTTTGCAGATGCAGCTAGTTTTAATCAACCACTGGATAATTGGGACGTTTCTAATGTTATTGGTATGCGTGGCTTGTTTAAAGGAGCTACAAGCTTTAATCAACCACTTGATAATTGGGATGTGTCAAATGTGATAACTATGGGGAATATGTTTAATTCTGCTTCAAGTTTTAATCAGGACATTTCTACATGGAATTTTAATGAATATCTTTTTTTTGATACAGGTACTTTTTTTGTATATGATTTTCTTAGTTACTCAGGTTTGGATCAATATAATTATGATGCTGTTTTACTCAAATTTGCACAATTAGGGTTAGAAAATAAAAAAATGGAAGCTCATGATATGTATTATTGCAATTCTGGAGTGCGAGATCATTTAATAAATAATTTGGGATGGACTATTACAGGGGACAGCTTGGGCGTTGATGAATGCTCACTGAATATAGTTCAAGGAAATATTTTATATGATCAAAATAACGATGGTTGCGATCCCAACGATATGCCAGTAAACAACATTATTATTAATGCTAATGATGGTAATTTCGATTTTGCTACCATCTCAGACAGTAATGGAGATTATATTTTATATCTTTTGGAAGACACATATACCATTAGCTTATTAAATCTTCCAAATTACTTTACAACAACACCAGTTACATCAACTATTAATTTTGTAGGTGTTAATAATGTTGAAGAATTAAATTTCTGCTTTACTGCAAATCAACCTGTTGAAGATTTAAACATCACCTTACTACCCACCAGTGAAGCCCGCCCAGGTTTTGAAGCAGACTATCGATTGGTGGTGCGTAATGTGGGTACAGAAACCATTGCCAATGTGGAGGCCATCTTAGTCTTTGACGATTTGATGCAGCAGTTTGTAATTGCCAATCCGGTACCTACAGCAACGACAGCCAACACCTTGACTTTCTCTATTGGATCTATGCAGCCGTTCCAAAAATTTGAGGCAGACATCACCATACTGACCTTTCAACCACCTACTGTAAACGGGGATGACATCCTGCATTTTATAGCTACGGTAACACCGGCAGCCAATGATTTTACGCCCAATGACAATACTTTTATTTTAGCGCAGGTTGTTGTTAACTCTTATGACCCCAACGACAAGCAGGTATTGCAAGGCGAGGAGCTACACATAGACGATATCGACGAGTATTTAGACTACCTGATCCGCTTTCAAAACACCGGGACAGCAAGTGCCATCAATGTGCGTATACTTGATACCCTTCATCCCAAACTAGACTGGAACACGCTCACACCCATCAGTGCCAGCCACGACTATTATGTAAATATAACAGACGGGAATCGGGTGGAGTTTATGTTTGACAATATCCATCTTCCGGACAGCTTATCCAATGAACCTGAAAGCCATGGTTTTATAGCCTATAAAATCAAACCCAAAAGCAATGTGCAAGTAGGTGATGTGATCTCGGGCGATGCCGCTATCTATTTTGACTTTAATGCACCCATCATCACCAATATGGTGCATACCACAGTTGTGGAACCCCTGAGCATTACAGATGTTTACAATCCATTAAGCCGGGTTATTCTGTACCCAAACCCCACCAACAAAACGCTTAATATTCATCTAACAGATGGCATTGAACTGAAAGAGGTACTTATTTATGACTTGCAGGGCAAGGAAGTAAAGAAAATTCAGGGCAAGGAAACAACACTTGATGTGGAAAATTTAAGATACGGAATGTACTTTCTGAAAATTACCACAAACCGGGGAACTATTAATCGGCAGTTGATTAAGAATTGATGGAGCAGCAGTATCCAATGGCAGTAAATACCAGGTCTTAAAACAATCAAAGTCTGCTTTGCATGACAACATGTAATCTTAGAATGTGTTGTGGTGTAATATTACAGCCCCGAAAAAAAAATCAATCTGAACTGAGATTATCAAAAATATTATTTATTTTTGTATCTATATAGATACATTTGTATATGTTCTTTATCGAGAAAACCACTGAGTTTGACAAATGGCTGAGAAAGTTAAAGGACTTGAAGGCTAAAGCGAAAATTTTGTTCAGAATACAGAAACTGGAAACTGATGAACACTTTGGAGATTGCAAACCAGTTGGTGATGGAATTCAAGAAATGCGAGTGAATTTTGGTAAAGGTTACCGTATTTATTTTAAAGAAAAGAACGGAAAAATTATTGTTCTATTGATTGGCGGAAATAAATCAACGCAACAAAACGACATTAAAAAAGCAAAAGAACTTGCGAAGCAAATCACGAACACCTTAAAAAAATAAAAGCAAGTGAGTAAATTTGGAAAAAATTAAATAGTTAAAAAATGGAAACTACAAAATTTGATATAGCGGATTATTTGGACAGTAAAGAGATGATTGCGGAATATCTCAATACTGTACTTGAAGAAGGAGACAGTTCTGATATTATAAATGCAATCGGACATATTGCAAAATCTATTGGAATGACTAAAATTGCGGAAGAAACCGGTTTGAGCAGACCGAGTTTATACAAAGCTTTGTCTGACGGTGCAAAACCACAATTTGCAACAATAATGAAGGTTTTAAAAGCAATTGGCGGACAAATTCAAGTAAATCCAATGTCTGCTTGAATAAATAATGACACCGCAACATCGATAAAAGAAAACAGGATCTGAACAATCTGTTTTATTTCAACAGGAATTTTATCTTTTATTCATAAGACCAAAGTAATATTAAATTTCAGAAAAGTGTGTTTGCAAAAGCTACCTTTGCAATAAAAAATATGTCTATCTTCAAAAACCTATTCAACTCAAACAAACCCGAAAAAGAACCACGCACCCCCTTCCCGTGGAAGCCATTGACGTCTGCATTTCAACTGGATGAAATCACTGAACTTTCCAAAACCAAAACGGTGTTGATTTTTAAATACTCCACCCGCTGTGGTATCAGCCGGATGGTGTTGAGTCGCTTTGAAGAAAGTCTTACCGACTATCCCGAAGAGGTTGTTTTTTATTTCCTGGACTTGTTAAGCTTTCGGGAAGTTTCAGATGAAGTGGCTGCCCGCTTTCAGGTGTTTCACCAATCGCCGCAGTTGTTGGTGATTAAAAACGGTACTTGTGTAGCTCATGGCTCGCACTATGAGATTTTGGAAATGGAAATAAAATAAAATCTGCGAAATCTACGGGCTTATATTTTCCCGCAGATTTCGCAGATTTTCGCAGAAGATTCTACATAAACTTTGTCTAAATTTCCTTTTGCAAAAGCGATTACCTGAATTTATTTCGTTTTAAAATGGCACTCAGGCGGTTTTTGATTTCGCTTGAAGCGTCAAAAAGCATTTGCTCGTTACTCGGAAATGGTACAGGTCGGTTTCTCAGTAACCGGCGTTCATCGCTGTTCAAAACGCGATCATCTCCTTTAAATGTAGCAAACACATTTTCAAAAATAAATTCGGTTTCCAGCGGGTGGCTGTTCATCAATTGCCTTTTTTTGACGTCATAATAGTCCACCATTCCGTTAACTGCAATGGCTTTGGATTGGGTGGTTTCATAGAGCGTCCCTTTAACTACCACATAGCGGTCTATTCGTTTTCGGTTGCCCAGGCTGTCCAATACATAGTTGCCGTTGCGGTCAATTTCATAAGTGTAACCATCAAGGATTTCCCGTTCCAAACGCACTTCACGCTCGTGTACACGCTCCGGTGAAATCAGAATGTCCCTGAATTGCAGCAGCACTTCAAAATCATAATCAATATCCCTGCGGTTGATGCTGTGGTATTCTGTCCAGAAATCATCAAGCCTGTAGGTGTTGAAATCCAGCAAGTCACGCTCCAATCGCTGGGGAATGATGAGGTTGGTAGCGTTTTTAAGCTCCACAAACACAAAGTCAGTACCATAGTAGTGGGCCTCACGCAATAGTTGATCGGTGTTCCTGAAGTTGGGTGACAGTTTTTGGAGTTCGTTTAACGATTTATGGGCATTGCGGTACTCCATTTTATTGCCGGTAGCCATCATGCTTTGTGCCCTTTCGTAAAGAAATGCAGTATATTCACCTTTGGCTTTTATGAGTTGGTTGCTATAGTCATTCATTTGAAATTGAGCTTCACCACCAAACCTGTAAAGGGGCAATAAAGGCCTGATGCTGTTTTGCATTTGGTCCAAGCGGGAATACAAGGTGAAAATCTCACGTTTTGAAGCCGGACTGTTTTCCCTTTCAAGAAAAGCGATTCTGTTGAGTGATTCTTCAGTGTATTTGGCATAGGCAGCTTCAAGAATTGGAATCATTTCCTGGCTTCTTTTGCTGGTTTTGTCCTTCTGAAGTTTTTTGACAGCCAGGTTCATCGCCTCGACATAGTTGCCTCTGTTGAGTTCTTTCTGACTGCGTTTTACACTGCTGCAAGCAACAAACACGGTTGCTAAAATCAGCATAAGTAGTGCTTTTTTCATAACTGTAAGGTGTTGGTTATGTTAGTAGGTTTACAATTGTGGTGCCAAAAAAATGATAAAGAAGACTAATGACGGAATACCGATAAAAAAAACACTAGAGCACATCCCTTATTTCAGTAATCTTTTCAAACATCGCTTTGGCAAAAGGACAGAGAGGGATGATTTTTAACTTGTTTTCCCGGGCATATTCCACAGCAGCAAGCACCATTTTCTTGCCCACACCTTGTCCGTTAAACTCATCTTTCACTTCGGTATGGTCAATGATGAATTTATCGTTACCTGCACAAGAATAAGTCATTCTACCGGCTTCTTTTCCTTCAGAGACTCCTTTGAAAAAGCCTTTGCTTTCTCTGTTGATCTGTTGTATTTCCATATTCTTAATTGTTTTTCTTGTAACTCAACGCCCCCGACGGACATTTGCTTACCTGGTCCATCAATTCCTCTGATGTGGCATTTTCAATCTTGATCCATGGGCGTTCTTTGGGATTGTACACCTGCGGCAAGGTTTTTACACATATACCCGCGTGGGTACACAACCCGGGTTTCCAGAAAATGGTAATTTCCCCGTTTGAGTATTCATTGACTTTTTCCATAATTTATTTAAAATTTTAATTGGTTGATGTTTTGGCAATATGCATTAGGCTTTAAGCTGCAACTATCGATCATTCGTCATCGGTATTCTCCATACAACATATACCCCTTCCTTATCACATCATACTTCTCCAGACCTTCCTTCCAACTCAACCTGATTTGCTGCGCACTCATTCCCTGCTCAATTTGTTGCTGTAAGGTCTTAGTTCCCGCAAGGGTGGTAAAGAAATTGGTGAAAAATGACTTTTGTTTACCCGAATCATGGTATGCATCAATCAGCCATTGTAAATTGATATAATTAAGCCTATCTGTATCACTCAAGTCCTTTCCGCAACACAATTGCCCGTTGAATTTGGGGTTTTTAGCACCTTCGTTGGGTTGTGGTGTAAAAGTGAATGTATATTTTTCCTTTGGTAAAGTGGGACTTCCAAAAACCTGAAATTGTTTGTCTGTACCGCGCCCTTCACTCAATGTGGTGCCTTCAAAAAAACAGGTACTTGGGTAAAGGTTGATGGCCTTGTCATTAGGCAGATTGGGTGAGGGCTTGATGGGGAGGGAGTAGACCGTCGTTCTGTTATAATCTTTTACGGAAACGATTTTAAGTTCGCATTTCTGACGGTTTTCCAGCCAGCCTTCACCATTGATCATTTGGGCATATTCGGCGATGGTCATTCCGTGGACTACGGGTATGGGGTGCATCCCCACAAAACTTTTATGTTCCGGTTCCAATATAGGGCCGTCGATGTAGTGAATGTTTGGGTTGGGTCTATCGAGGATTAACAATGGGATACCTGCTTCCGCGCAAGCTTCCATAACATAATGCAAAGTGGATATATAAGTGTAAAAACGTGCCCCCACATCCTGAATGTCAAAAATCATCACATCGAGATCTTTTATTTGCTCGGGAGTGGGTTTTTTGTTGCTTCCGTAAAGCGAAATAAGGGGCAATCCGGTTTTGCTGTCTTTTCCGTCTTTAACAAGCTCACCGGCATCAGCAGTTCCCCTGAAACCATGCTCGGGGGCGAAAACTTTAGTAACATTTATCTTATGAGCTAAAAGCGAATCCACCAAATGGGTGCGTTTGCTGAACAACCATTTTTGGGTTTGACGCTGTTTGTAGGAGCGACTGCTTTCATCCCAGTAGTCTTCCATAAAAATAAAGTTTTCGGGTTTAAAAACCATACTGGTTTGATTGGCCACCACGCCCACACGCTTGTCTCTTAAAAAAGGCAGGTATTCTCCTGTTTGGTTGGCACCCACCACAGGGTAAGTTGCCACCTCACTTTCAGTAAAAGTGGTTTCTACTTTAAAATTCTTCTCTTGTCCTCTGCAGGAAAAGGAAATCAGGACGACAAGCATCAAAAATAAAGTGCTATTTTTGAAACTTAATAGAGCGAGTATTTTGAATTTTGAATATTTCATAGCCAAGCGGATTATCAAATCAGGTTCAGGTAACAACCCGAACTATAAAAGTAGTATATCGGCACCAATTATAAAAATTGCGATTACGGCAATTGCATTGGGCATGATTATGATGCTCGTTTCCATCGCAACAGGTGTTGGGTTGCAGGAAAAAGTACGCGAAAAAGTATCGGCTTTTAACGGCGACATCATCATTTCTCATTTTGACACCAATTTCTCCAAAGACTCTCAAAACCCCATATCAATAAACCAGCCTTTTTATCCGGTTTTTGAAGAAATCCCCGAAATAAAACACATACAGGTTACGGCACTAAAAGGCGGTATCATCCGTACAGCAACCGATTTTGAAGGCGTTGTAGTAAAAGGCGTGGGCAATGATTACAACTGGCAGTTTTTTGAGGAATTTCTTCGTGAAGGCCGATTGCCTGAATATACCGAAACCCTGAATGCAGAAATCCTCCTTTCCGAATTTATAACCAACCGTCTGGATCTGAAAGTGGGTGACCGTGTGGTGACTTACTTTTTTGACGAAGGCAGTGACAGGCCCTTGCGTAATGTGGGCTTTGAACTCGTGGGTATTTACAACAGCGGCTTTCAGGAATTTGATGAAAGTTATCTGATAGCTGACATTCGCCATATTCAACGTTTGAATCGCTGGGAAGCGGATCAGATAGGGGCTTTTGAACTTTTTGTAACCGATTTTAAACGCATCGGGGAAATTGGCAATAAGGTCTATTATAATGCGGATTCCACACTGGACACCCAAACCATCCGGGACAAGTATTTTTCCATTTTTGAATGGCTGGATTTGTTTGACTTTAATATTGCCCTGATTATCGGGATTATGATATTGGTTGCAGGAATCAATATGATCACGGCTTTGCTGGTATTAATTTTGGAACGCACCAAAATGATAGGGATTTTAAAGTCACTGGGCAGTTCCAGCTGGAGTATCCGAAAGGTATTTATTTACAATGCAGTGTACCTTATTGGTATTGGTCTTTTTTGGGGAAATTTGATTGGGATAGGTTTGTTACTGGCACAAAAACACCTAAAACTGTTCCCGTTAAACCCTGACACCTATTATGTCACCGAAGCCCCTGTTTATCTCGATTTGGGTTATATTTTAATACTCAACGCGGGCACTTTCTTATTGTGTTTGTTGATGCTGTTGATTCCTTCATACATCATCACCAAGATTTCACCGGTGAAGGCGATACGGTTTGAGTGATTTTTTTATTACTTTTACTTGAATGACTAAACATTCAATCTATGAAAACATTTTTAAATCTTGTTTTTTGCCTTTTTCTTTTTGTTCAGGGAAATGCTCAGGAAGAAACGAATTCAACCCAAAAAGGAGAATGGATTTTAACTAACTATATGGGTTTTGCTACCTTGGAAGTTGAAGATGCCTTTAAAACAAATGCCTTTGTTTTAGGTGGTTTTATAGGGAAAGAATTCCGAATTTCAGAATATTACTACATCATTTCGGGTATAGAGCATTTGCGTTTAAAAAGTGATATTTCTGTCTCTGGTGAAACCGCTTATTTAGGGCTTGCTGAAAATATATAAATACACTAATAATCAGTTAATTAGGTTATTTTTTATTTGGATATATGCAAAGAATTTCTTATTTTTATGGCTAAAAGTTTGCAATTATGCTCAATTATATACCACAAAATCAGCTGG
>NZ_JCBCCK010000162.1:0-4284 GCF_059864935.1 Planktosalinus sp. | reverse complement strand
ACAACGGCCACAATTTCAAGCACTATATGAAGTGTTGAATAGTCGCTGTACTGCCCAAACAAGGCGTCAAAAATGAGGGACATAGTCGCTGCGGTTTGATTTTACGATTTTGATGTAAAGCACACCAGCTTCAATGGCTTCTAATGTAGTTTTTATTTCGGCGTTAAGTAGATTCATTACCTCGTCATAAGGACCATAAACCTGAGTGCTTAAAGGATTTTCAAGCACTTTCAAACCCGAATTGCGCAGGTTCTTGATAAAATCTATAATTGGAGGCTCAAAGTTGTCCTGAAGTGGTGAAAGTGTAAGTTCTACTGATATTTCCATAAATTAATTTTTAATTGTCATACACGCGCATTTTTGCGCCCATGCTATAGTTTTTGTATCCTTTTCGCAGTAATTCTGAATTGGGGTTGTAATCAAAGTTAAAGGGTTGCCACTGTTTTTCGTTAAAGAAAATGCGCCTCACAAATGTTTTTTCGCCCTGAATCTGATTGGTGAGCGGCAATAAGGGGCGGAAAGAAATGGCAATTCTTTCAATCCCTCTTTTGGTTTCATACTCGTTGTATACTCTGGTTTGAATAAAGTTTCCTTCTAGGTCTGTCGGGCCTAAAACCTGAATGGAGGCAAAAATTCCGTTTTCGGGTATGAATAAATTCAAGTAGCTTAAATCGAGTTCATAGATATTGCTTTTTTCTTTTTCGTTAACCACAAAAACAATGTTTCCATAAGGCAATTCCCTTCCGGGTAGACCGCTGTTGTTTTCGTAAAGTTTTAATCGCATCATCGTTGAAAATTGCCTGACGGGTATGTTCCTGCCGGAAACTTCCTCCCTGACATTTATTGGCAACAAGACCGAAGTCAGTTGTGTGGGTTTGTTGTCAACCCTTCTGAACAGCACGGCAATTTCACTTTCAACGGTTTGCATCCAGGAGTTGTGATATTCATTGTGGGAAATGGCTTTTATTTCATGACGTTTAAAACGACCGGTTCTCGGGGCTACTATGATTATTTCATCGAGTTCATCGGCAGTGGGAAACATAGCATACTCGGGCAATAGACTATCAGTAAGCAGTTCTAAACCGGCATAACCAAGGGCTGAAACAAAAAGGGTGTCCACATCAGAATAGAGTTTTTTTGGAAAATGGAATTTACCTTCAACGTCAGCATATGTCCCCAAGCCGTTACCAAATGATATAGTAGCAAAAGAAACGGGTTCTTTGGTTCCTGCATCAAAAAAAACAACAGTTTGCCCTTCCACTTGGTAAAAAGTGAAAATGAAGATAAAGATAAAGTATAACAAGTATTTACTCATGAATTTTAATCTGTAAAATTATTTACTTCTATAGCGGATCCCACAACTGCCATAGTTGCACCTGATTGATAAACTTCGTTGAGTGATTTCACAGAATTTATCCCTCCACCCACTATCAGCGGAATATTGAGTTCACGGCTTACGCTTTTAATAACTTCATTGGAAACTTTTTTTTTTGCACCGCTTCCGGCCTCGAGGTAAATCAATTTTTTGCCTGAATATTGCCCGGCAAGTGCTGTATTTACAATTAGGTCAATTTTATTCTGTGATATTGGCAGTGTTTGACTTACTCGTTCTACGGCACTTATTGTGCCACCGTCAATAAGAACATATCCTGTAGGGATGATTTCCAAATTACTTTTTTTGAGTTTAGGTGCGGCTTTGACCTGTTGTTTGATTAAATATTCAGGATTCTCGCCTGACAGTAAACTTAAGAATAAAATTCCATTTGCCTGATGTGTAATCTGCTGTTCGTCTCCGGGAAAAAGTATGATGGGCAGGATGGAATGTTTTTTTAAAGCCAAAACCACTGTTTCGGTTTGCGCTTGCGTGGCTGTACTGCCGCCTACAAAAAGGTGAGAGGTTGATGCGGGTGTTTTTTCCAAAAAGGCTGATACATTTTCGATTTGAAACTTTTCCGGGTCAATCAAAATAGCAAGCAATTTTTGATTGGTTTGGTAAGCGTTGAAAATATCGTTGTAAATTGTTTGCATTAAACAGTGATTTAGCACAAAGCATAAGCACAGGTAAATCCTTCAAATTCTAAAAAGTGAACCTTGTATGTGTGTACTTTTCCGTTAAAAATAATTTCGGCAGTGGTTTGCATATCTTCAAACTGAAAATCTTTCACATCCACATGTTGTAAAAAACTCACACCACGGTTGGCATAGAGTTTATAAAGGGCTTCTTTGGCACACCAGACAATGGTGAGTTTTTGAATAACAGCTGAGTCGTTGGCCAGGGTGCGGTATTCTTTTAGCGGGGTAAACTTGTTTGCGATTCTTAAAATTTTATCGCGTTGTTTTTCAATGTCAATGCCCACTTCACTGTTGCTGATAATAATGCCTGAAAACTCGTGTGAATGGGTTATTGAAATGTGTTTCGCGTCTTTTAAATCGGGTTTTCCTTCGCCGTTATAAATTATATCATGGTCAGTGTAGCCCTCAATTTTCAACAGGTGACGAATGCTCAGAAATCCTCTTTTGTGAATGTCTGACAACATTTTCTCAATACGGTTTTTGCTTTTGTCTGTAAGTGATATTCCCTGAAGGAGCTCTTCAAAAGGTTCTTCTATCTTCCAGATGAGCACCTTAGTGTCTTTATTTACTGTTATTGTTTTGTAAAGAGGCATGTGGATTCTTAGATATTGCTTATTTTTGTGAACTATAAAAATAATGATAATACAAATATACTATTTATGAGTACGAAAACATTGACTTATGTTCCCTATAAAGTTAAAGATTTAAAACTGGCGGAATGGGGTAGAAAAGAAATTGAATTGGCTGAGGCCGAAATGCCAGGATTGATGTCACTAAGGGAAGAATACAAAAATTCCCAGCCACTTAAGGGTGCGCGTATTGCCGGATGTTTGCATATGACAATCCAGACTGCCGTTTTAATTGAAACCTTAACCGCTCTTGGTGCTGAAGTAACCTGGAGTTCGTGTAATATTTTCTCCACACAAGATCACGCTGCCGCTGCAATAGCCGCTGCCGGAATTCCGGTGTATGCCTGGAAAGGAATGAACGAAGAGGAATTTAACTGGTGTATTGAGCAAACGTTGTTTTTCGGCGAAGACCGCAAGCCCTTAAATATGATTCTTGATGACGGAGGTGATTTGACCAATATGGTTTTTGATAAATATCCGGAACTTGCAGCCGGAATTAAAGGACTTTCTGAAGAAACTACAACAGGTGTACACCGTTTGTATGAAAGAATGAAAAACGGAACATTGCCCATGCCTGCCATCAATGTGAATGACAGTGTTACTAAATCAAAATTTGACAACAAATATGGCTGTCGCGAAAGTGCTGTTGATGCCGTGCGTCGCGCAACAGACACTATGCTAGCCGGAAAACGTGTAGTTGTTTGTGGCTATGGTGATGTTGGTAAAGGAACTGCAGCTTCGTTTAAAGGTGCCGGCTCTATTGTTACCGTTACTGAAATTGACCCCATTTGTGCATTGCAGGCAGCAATGGATGGTTTTGAAGTCAAGAAACTTGATAATGTAATAGGCAAGGCAGACATTGTTTGTACAGCTACAGGAAACAAAGACATCATTGAGGAGCGTCATTTCAGGGCAATGCGCGATAAAGCCATTGTTTGTAATATTGGTCACTTTGATAACGAAATTGATATGGCTTGGTTGAACAAAAACTATGGCAACACCAAAGACGAAATCAAACCTCAGGTGGACAAATACACTATTGATGGAAAAGATATCATCGTTCTTGCCGAAGGGCGTTTGGTGAATTTGGGTTGTGCCACCGGCCACCCCAGTTTTGTGATGAGCAACTCATTTACAAACCAAACTCTGGCGCAAATTGAACTTTGGAAAAATACTGATAAATATGAAAACAAAGTGTATGTATTACCAAAACACCTTGACGAAAAAGTAGCGAGACTTCATTTAGAGCGCATAGGTGTTGAGCTTGAAACCCTTAGAGAAGATCAGGCAAAATACATAGGCGTGTCGGTTGAAGGACCGTTCAAGCCTGAATATTACAGGTATTAAATCAGGCATTTTGATACACAAACAAAAAACCCTTTCTGTTCACAGAAAGGGTTTTTTTTATATTCGTTTTAGACAGGGTCTAAGCATCAAACGGTTCAATTGAAACGAATGACTTGTTGTCTTTTTTCTTTGAAAATTTAACTAATCCATCCACTTTAGCGTGAAGGGTGTGGTCTTTTCCGGCATATACATTCTCACCGGGATTGTGAGTGTAGCCTCTTTGTCTTACGATGAT
>NZ_JCBCCK010000142.1:0-1917 GCF_059864935.1 Planktosalinus sp. | reverse complement strand
CAAACCGAAGGACATCTTTTGTTTCAATATCAAATGCAGGGAGGTTGAGTTGAATTCCTGTGTTTTCAAATTGGTTGAACAATTGGTTGATTGAGATATAAGTGAGTGCGATGTTGCCTTGCAGGTAGTTTTCGTTGACATTAAACCCTAAATTGGAAAGACTTAAATCGTTTTCGTTTACAGATAGCTCAAAAGTGAATGCTTTTAAATCAATGCCGGAGTCTTCCTCAAAACTGAAGGCGTTTAACTGAAGTCCCGCCTCCTTTTCGCCAAGGGAAATATGTTCAGCCACTAGATTGAAATTATTCAGGTGAATTGCATCGGCGTTAAAACTGTCCCGTAGTGGCTGTGCATTGTTGACAGAATAATTTAGGTTGTTGTTCAACATTTCCAGTTTATTTACTTTGATGCCCCAGTCCGGCCATTTAAAGTCAATAGCTTTAATCTCTTTTTCAGTTATAGTTTCATCCATTTCTGCAATTTCCTCCGAAAGGATCTTAAAAGCAATGTCAGAATTTTTAAGCCCGAGATAAGTAACATCAACCCTGTTTTCAAGAAGATTGACAAGTGGGATGTTAGCTGCAAGTTCGCCCAGCGAAGCCACAGCAGTAATTCCATCCGGAACCGATTGGTATGAGGCATTAAAACTTTTTACGGAAATATGATCCACGATCAGATGTAAAACTGCCGGTTCCTCTCTTGGTTTAGATTCTGGGAATGGAAAATTTTGGAAGTAGTGTACATCAGCTTGTTCAATTTCAAGTTTTTTAATATGAAACATCATGGCTTGCAGGTCCATGGTTTTTATTTTTAAATCCAGACTTCCCAATATAAGCCTGGTGTCCATACCGGTAACATCATCGCGGTATTTCAGGTCAAAATCTTTGAAATGAATGTTTTCAACAAATAAATTCAACGGTTCCCTTTCTTCAGTTTCAAAAGTGACGTCCTCGTCTCCACCTGCAAAAGCATTGATAAGAAACTGGAAGTTAAACCCTTCAAGGGAGTCTTTACGTGAGACATTGGCTATTAATCCCTCCCACTCCACAAGGTTAATGCTTGTTCCTTTTCCTCTAATAATGGGCCATAACGACACGCCCAATTCCAGGCTTTTTGAATACAACAAAGTGTCTTTTTGTGTGTCTTCCAGAAAAAGTCCGTCGAGAAATAGATTGCCTTTAAAAGTGACAAAGAGCCTGTCAATTTCAACTTTGGTATTGGTTTTTGAAGATACAAAGGAAGTCACCCGGTCAACGATAATACTTTGTCCCCAAGGACTTCTGATAAAAAGTATGAGCAGGAAAAAAAATAACAACAAGGCAAGAAAGACTCTTAAAGTCCTTCTTAACCATCGGTATTTTTTATTGTTAGGTACTTTTTTTTCCTTTTTCAAAGCAGTCAACTATGATTCTCAAATTTATTGTAAAGATGGCAATTAAGGAAACTTACTGCTCCTAATTTTCCTATAAAATCACTTAAGAAACGTTAAGAATCAATTAATAATTAAAGATGTCACCGCAATGTTAAGGTTTATTCTGTACAAAACACAATGTTATTTGGTTGTATATGAATTTGTTAACACATAAAAGCATTTTTAGAGAGCATTAAAATCCTGTTAATTGTAGCCTAAAGTCCTGCCAAAAAAATAGTATAAAAAACTGTAGTGCGTTAAAATTGCAATTGCATCCTGATGATGCATTTAACAAATCAAATTTTTAACTTAAAACCATTCAAAATGAAAAAAGTATTTATTCTAACTATCCTCATGGGAGGTATGCTTACTTCCTGTGTGTCTAAAAAGAAGTATGTGGCACTTGAAGAACAGTTGTCAAACACCCAATCGACCCTTCAAAGAACAGCTGTTGAAAAAGAGGAGCTTGAAAAACGTTTTGCGATTATTGAGCAGCGAGTTGCAGA
>NZ_JCBCCK010000138.1:0-2701 GCF_059864935.1 Planktosalinus sp. | reverse complement strand
ATACTGCAAATTTCAAATCAAATATTTCAGTTTGAAAGGTATCATCTTCTCCTGGCGCATTGTATGAAAAATTGTTGATAAAAGATGTTGTGGTGAAATTACCATCACTACCCAAAATCTGAGTTCTTTCTTCCCAAGTGGCCTCATCATCAGGATTAATTATAATCCATCCGTTGGGGGGAAATCCGTTTGTTTCAAAATCTTCAGTAAAATCTATAGTTGTTGCGTTAACTGTTGCAAAAAATTCTAGTTCGCCATTATTGTTTGCAGGGTTTTGATCTACGGAAAGGACTACTTCAACGGTCAATACATACTCATCGTTGTCAGCAAGGGCAACCGGGGTATTAAAATCATAAACAATTTGTTGACCCGAATTTAAAGTGCCTGTAAAGGTTTCTTCCACAGGGGCTTCATTATCAATTTGATATCGCATGATGAAATTGGACTGTGAATTTAATCCCAAATTTGCAACTGTAGCAGAAATAACCACAGGTGAATTATCACAAACATAATTGAATTCATTCGGGTCATTGTTTATTGAAATCAGGGCTAAATCATCTGACATTGTGCAGTTGAAAAGTCCACCTCCATAGTATAAAGCATTTGATCTCCTTGATGTCCAACCAAGGGTGTTGTTTTTTGCAACGACTGCAAACCAGATTTCATCATCCGGGTTATTGATTGGTATGGTGATGGAATTGATTGTTGTGGTTCCTGCCACTTCCATATATTTTGTTCCCAATGTATAAAAATCATAAGCTTCTGCACCGGCAAGTGCATTCCAGGAAAAACTCGCTGTATTAGGACATACCTGTACAACCTGAATAATACCTCCAACAAAGTTTGCTATCGAAAAAGTTGAATCACTTTCAGACTGATAAGTACCGCTTGTAACTCTTACTTTGGCATTCCCGGTAATGGTGGAAGGCACAGACCATGTATAAATTCTTAAACTACTGTTTACTGTAGCAATTGGATTCCAAGTTGTTCCGTTATCTGTGGTGTATTCAAGCAAAAAGTCATTGGTTGTATTTGTAGCATCCCAGTGGATTGATTCGTTACCTCCCGGAAAAAAGCTTTCTCCTCCGTTTGGATATGTAATTTCTATATTGTCAGTTATGATTTCATAGACTAAAAAATAATCTTGTGGACCCATAGGAACATTAAACCCGGTTATTTCTACAATATAATTTCCGGCATCCGGATCATTAATTAATACCTGCTCCATATTATTAAGGCGGTCAAGGCCGTTTGTAGCAGGTGTGTCAAGGTTTACCGGGCTGGGTGTCGGGTCAAGTATCCAAGGGAGGTATGAAACGTTTAAAGGGTCTTTCACGACCAAATCGAGATCGTTTACCAATGCCGGGCTTGCTCCTGCCGCAGCCGCAGGATCATTCCAATAAACCATGAACCTCACTTGACTTGTTCCGGTGGGAACATTTATGGTATGAGTGTTGGTTATTCCTTGAGAAATGTTATCGGTTAGATATCTCCCATCCTCAATTAGTTTTCCGGCCCTGTTTCCATTTACAATCCCCCAACCAAATTTATAATCCGGTCCTACATTGCCATAATCATTTGCAGTATTTAAGAGTGTGGCTTTAATCAAAGCAGAAGGTGGGTGATTATCATTATTTAATTCAGCATACAATTCATATAGTTGAGCAGAAACGCCGGCAATGCCCGGGGCTGCTCCGGATGTTCCGCCAAAAACAAGATATTGGTTGTTTTCACTGGTTGAATTTTGGCCTTGTCCATGTGCAGTTATATCAGGTTTGATTCTACCGTCGTGTGCAGGGCCACGGCTACTTGAGTTAACGAGACTTCCGTCAAAAAAGACATTAGCAGTAGCAATAACGTTTTTGCCCTGCTTATGACCACCGGTTATATTTCCCCATTGTGTGCCTGCACCATAACCACAATTGTTGTTGTTTGAGTTTCCTGCAGAAAATACATGCAATAGTGATGGGATATTGTTTGATTGTAAATCTACTGTTCTTGCAGTTGAAGTATAACCGTCATTACAGCCATTGCTGTATGAAGAGTTTGTGATTTGGACGATATCATTGTTAATATAGTTTTGTGTGGGGGTATCGAGAAAAGTTGAAACATAGTTAACAACATATACATCGGCTCCTGCCGCCATACCTCTTTTGTCTGGGTGTAAATTTCCGGCGCCAGCCATTATACCTGCAACACCATCGCCATGGGTTTGTCCGGTACCTGACGCAAAAGTATTGTCAAGTCTGCCCTGAAAATCTATGTGTGGGCCAACAATTCCATCATCTCTGACCAATACACCAACACCAAGGCCGGTATAATTGTTCCCAACACTGGTCTGTGGATCCAAACTATTAGCCCTATGGATGCTTCTTCCACGGGTATCATCCTTAACATCCGGTGCAACAATAAGTTCAATCCATTTTACAAAAGGTAGGTTAGCCAATTCGACCAAACAGTTATCTGGAATTGACAAATCGATGACATCTGCATTTTTGTATTCCTCAAGAATTTTTATTTGCAGTTTTTCAAGCTCACTTTTTACCAATTCAAGTGGTGCGTCTTTATGAAACTGTAATGTTACTTTAATGTTACTGCCATCCATTGCCCAAGATTCAAAAGGTGGGTAATTCAATTCTTTTGAAATTTTAAAAGCCGCTTCCAGCGGAATAATGCCTCGAACCCCATTGTCTCTAAGAAA
>NZ_JCBCCK010000511.1:0-6411 GCF_059864935.1 Planktosalinus sp. | reverse complement strand
TTTGTGGACGGTATTGCACGGGGGTTTACAGACGACTCTATTTTGGTGGCACTGGTGTTTTTTGGAATCATTTTTATTGCCAGTGATTTGCTTTCCACGCCGTTTTCATATTACGATACTTTTGTGATTGAGGAAAAATTCGGTTTTAACAAAAGCACCAAAAAACTGTTTTTTGCTGACAAGCTAAAAGGCTTGTTGCTGGGTGCGCTTTTGGGTGGTGGTATTTTGGCACTCATCATCTGGTTTTATGAATCCACCGGGAAGGATTTTTGGATTTACGGTTGGATAATGATTACGGTCTTTACGGTATTTATGAATATGTTTTATGCACGGTTGATTGTTCCCATATTCAACAAACAGACCCCTCTTGAGGAAGGAAGTTTAAGGGACAAAATAGAAGCCTATGCCCAAAAAGTGGGCTTTAAACTCGACAATATTTTTGTGATTGACGGCTCCAAACGCAGCACCAAGGCCAATGCTTATTTTTCAGGCTTTGGAAAGGAAAAACGCATCACGCTTTTTGACACCCTCATCAACGACCTCAACGAAGAAGAAATCGTTGCCGTTCTGGCGCACGAAGTGGGGCATTACAAACGCAAACACATCATCGTTAACCTGCTCAGCAGTATTTTGTTAACGGGTTTTACGCTTTGGTTGCTTTCGCTGTTTATAGGGAGTCCGCTATTGTCACAGGCTTTGGGCGTTGAAGTGCCTTCATTTCATATTGGGTTGATTGCGTTTTTTATCCTTTACAGTCCCATTTCAACCATCACCGGATTACTGATGAATTATTTGTCCCGTGTTTTTGAATATCAGGCAGACAATTACGCCAAAGACACTTATGCGGGCGAACCTTTGATTTCGTCGCTCAAAAAATTGTCCAAAAACAATTTAAGCAATTTAACTCCCCATCCCTGGTATGTTTTTGTTCATTACTCACATCCCACCTTACTCCAACGATACCACAATTTATTGGCATAAATTTAGTTGTTACTTACAAAAGTAAATTGTACTTTTAAATTATGGCGCAGGAGGTTTTAGACAAAGAAAACAAGGAGATTGCAAAACAGTACAAAGAGCTTCTCAAAATCAGTTACAGGACGCTTAACGCGGAAGACAAAAAACTGATTAGAAAGGCATTTGACATTGCTGTTGATGCGCACAAAGAGCAACGCCGAAAATCGGGGGAAGCTTATATATTTCACCCCATAGCCGTTGCCAAAATTGTTGCCTTTGAAATTGGCCTCGATGCGGCTTCAATCGCTGCAGCACTGCTTCACGATGTGGTCGAAGACACTCAATACACCCTCAGCGACATTGAACGCCTCTTTGGAAGCACCATTGCCAAAATTGTTGACGGGCTTACCAAAATTTCCGCCATTGAGCAGGAACGCGATGTTTCGCTTCAAGCGGAAAACTTCAGGAAAATGTTACTTACGCTCAATGACGATGTGAGGGTCATCATAATTAAGATTGCTGACCGCCTCCACAATATGCAGACGATGGAGTCGATGAGAAGGGACAAACAGGTGAAAATCGCTTCAGAAACACTCTATATTTATGCACCTCTTGCTCACCGGATTGGACTTTACAACATCAAAACCGAACTGGAAGACTTGGGTCTTAAATACACCGAACCCGAAGTGTATGACGATATTTTCAACAAAATAAAAGAGAGTAAGGAAGACCAGGACCAATACATCAAGGAGTTTAACAACATCATAAAGACTTCTCTGGACAAGGAAAACATGGACTATGAAATCAAGGGGCGACCCAAATCCATATTTTCGATCAGAAGAAAAATAATGAAGCAAAATGTCACTTATGAAGAGGTGTATGACAAGTTTGCCGTCAGGATCATTTACAAATGTGACCCGGACCAGGAAAAGTTTCTCGCCTGGAAAATATATTCAATAGTTACTGACCACTTCAGACCCAACCCCACCAGACTGCGTGACTGGATTTCATCACCTAAATCAACCGGTTATGAAGCACTGCACATCACCGTTATGGGCCCAAAAGGACGCTGGGTGGAAGTGCAGATTCGCAGTGAGCGCATGAACGAAATTGCAGAAAAAGGGTTTGCCGCACACTACAAATACAAAAACAAAGACGATCAGGAGGACCAGAACCTCGAGGTCTGGCTCAATAGATTGCAAGAGGCACTGGAAGGTTCTGAAACCAATGCCGTT
Organism: Planktosalinus sp.; assembly: GCF_059864935.1. NCBI lineage: Bacteria > Pseudomonadati > Bacteroidota > Flavobacteriia > Flavobacteriales > Flavobacteriaceae > Planktosalinus > Planktosalinus sp. The sequence goes on along the minus strand of NZ_JCBCCK010000511.1, from coordinate 4,219 downwards.
GATTTTGTGGAACAGTTTAAACTGAATTTATATGCCAAGGAAATTTTTGTTTTTACACCCATCGGCGATTTAATTTCACTCCCCAAAGGAGCAACAGCGCTTGATTTTGCCTTTAACATTCATACCGAAGTTGGTCTTAAAACACGGGGAGGAAAAGTAAACGGTAAACTTGTTCCGCTGAGTACAGAATTAAAAAGCGGTGATCAGGTAGAAATCATCACTTCCGAAAATGCCAAACCCAATGCCAACTGGCTGGATTACACCACTACCGCACGGGCAAAATCGAAGATTAAATCGTCTTTACGTGACGAAAAGAAAAAAATTGCCGAAGATGGAAAGCAAGTTTTAACACGAAAGCTGAAGTCACAAAAAATTACCCTGGACGAAAAAACGGTCAATCAATTGGTTAGTTATTTTAAGGTAAAAACCAGCCAGGATTTGTTTTACCGAGTGGGTACCGGCATCATTGACAACCAACAATTAAGGAATTTTGCCGCCAGCCGGAGCAATGCCTTTATCGGTTTTTTCAAAAACAAAATGCGAAAGCAACCCAATCCCGATGAGGTGCATAAAGATGAAATCACTGAAAAGTTTGACCAGCTTGTTTTTGGAAAAGAAGAAGAAAAACTGGATTACACATTGGCCAATTGCTGTAACCCCATCCCGGGTGATGACGTATTTGGGTTTATAACCGTAAGCGACGGAATAAAAGTGCATAAAAACAATTGTCCCAATGCCCTGCAATTACAAAGTAATTTCACATATAGAATCATTCAGGCCAAATGGATTGACTCTTCTCAACAAGATTTTAGGGCAGAGCTCAAAATAACCGGAATTGATAATTTGGGGCTTGTTAATCAGGTGACCAAAGTGATTTCAAACAACCTGAATATCAATATGAAAAGTTTAAGCTTTGACAGTAATGACGGTATTTTCACCGGAAAAATTGTTGTTATAGTAAAAAACAAAAATTTACTCAACGAAATTATCGCCAAAATCAAAAAAATTAATGGTATAGATAAGGTGACAAGAGTTTAAAAAAAGCTTAAATTTGCAACTTCAAATGACAGATACAAAAACAAATACAAACAATCAGGTAATTGTAAAAAACGTCTTTACAACTTATCTTGAGGAGAAAGGTCACCGTAAAACTCCCGAGCGTTTTGCCATACTCCAGGAAATTTATAACAGTACCGAGCATTTTGACATAGAATCTCTCTACATCAAAATGAAAAACAAGAAATACCGGGTAAGCAGGGCAACGCTTTACAACACGATTGAATTGTTACTGGAGTGTGGTTTGGTGCGCAAACACCAGTTTGGTAAAAATCAAGCACATTATGAAAAATCCTATTTTGACCGCCAGCACGACCACGTGATTTTAACCGATACCGGCGAAGTCATCGAGTTTTGTGACCCACGCATACAATCGATCAAAAAAACCATCGAGGAAGTTTTTGATATCGAAATAACCAATCATTCACTTTATTTTTACGGAAATAAAAAACAACCGAATAATTCTTAAATAATGGCAGTAGATTTACTACTTGGTCTGCAATGGGGCGACGAAGGAAAAGGAAAAATTGTAGACGTATTAACACAAAACTATGACATTGTAGCCCGCTTTCAGGGAGGTCCAAACGCAGGTCACACACTCGAGTTCGACGGAATCAAACACGTCTTGAGAACCATTCCATCCGGTATTTTCCACAAAAACACCATCAACCTCATCGGAAACGGCGTGGTGATTGACCCTGTGGTTTTTGTAAAGGAGCTGGAAGGCCTGGATAAGTTCAAGCTCGATTACAGAAAAAACTTATTGCTTTCGCGAAAAGCACACATCATACTTCCCACCCACCGCCTGCTTGACGCCGCTTCTGAAGCTTCAAAAGGCAAAGCAAAAATAGGTTCCACTCTCAAAGGCATCGGTCCAACTTATATGGACAAAACCGGAAGAAACGGTTTACGCCTTGGTGATTTGGAAATGCCATATTGGGAGAAAAACTACAGGGCACTCACTGAAAAACATTTGGGGTTAATTGACTTTTATGATGTTGATATCCAGTTTGACCTCGACGAAATGGAAGCAGAGTTTTTTGACGCTGTTGAAATTTTGAAAACACTTACTTTTATTGACAGTGAAGAATATATTCACCAAGCTCAAAAAGAAGGAAAATCAATTCTTGCCGAAGGTGCTCAGGGTTCGTTGCTCGATATAGATTTTGGAACCTATCCCTTTGTAACCTCATCAAACACCACAGCCGCCGGAGCCTGTACAGGTCTTGGAGTAGCACCCAATAAAGTAAAAGAAGTTTACGGCATTTTTAAAGCTTACACTACCCGTGTGGGAAGTGGCCCTTTCCCTACTGAATTGTTTGACGAAGTGGGCGAAAGAATGGCCAAAGTGGGCAATGAGTTTGGAGCAGTTACCGGAAGACCCCGACGTTGTGGCTGGCTCGATTTAGTTGCGTTAAAATATGCTGTTGCCGTTAATGGCGTTACTCAGTTGATGATGATGAAAAGTGATGTATTGAGCGGCTTTAAAACACTAAAAGTATGTACAGCATATAAGTACAAAGGACAAACCATCAATCACCTGCCCTTTAACATTGAACCGGAAAATGTTACTCCTGTTTATATTGAAATAAAAGGCTGGAAAGAAGACCTCACCAAAATGAGAGAAACAGATAAGTTACCACAGGAATTGATGGACTATATCGAGTTTCTTGAAAAAGAACTGGAAATCCCTATCAAGCTGGTATCAGTAGGCCCGGACAGGACACAGACCATTCACAGATAGACCTTGTGATTTAAAATTTACTGATGACAGAACACTATCCTTACATAAAATCCGTATTGATTTTTATGCTGTCGGTAATTTATATCCCCCTAACCCAGGCTCAGGAAAAACAGAAAGTGGACATCCAATCAGGTTATCTGGAAATCAGGCCTGATTTTCCCGATGCTGCCATCTGGACCCGTGAAGCCAATGAACAGGTTTATATCGTTCACGAGGGTGTAGAAATGTGGTGTGACCAGGCGTTTGTTTACAATAAGGACAATTTTGTAAAAGCCTACGGGAACGTGAGAATTACCCAGGCTGACACCATTACACTCACCAGCAGTTATGCAGAGTACAACGGCAACACCAACTTTGCCTATGCCAGCGGAAATGTGGTTTTGACCGAACCCAATTCAGTCCTTACCACAGAAACCCTCTATTTTGACCGAAACAAACAACAAGCCTTTTACCGCACCGGCGGAAAAGTGGTTGATACCGCAAGCACACTCACAAGCAATATTGGTCGGTACTTCGCAGAAACAAAACGCTATCAGTTTTTGTCCGATGTTGTATTGGTCAACCCTGATTATACAATCAATACCAATCAGCTTGATTTTTATACCGAAACAGGACATGCTTACCTCTACGGTGAGTCAACCATCACCTCTGAAACCAGTAAGGTGTATTGCGAAAGGGGCTTTTATGACACCCGAAACGATAAAGGGTATTTTATGCAAAATGCCCGCATCGACTATGAAAACCGCACGGTTTATGGTGACAGTCTGTATTTTGACCAAACCAAAAGTTTCGCTTCGGCAACCAACAACATCCGAATCATTGACACCCTCAACAACAGTATTGTAAGGGGGCATTATGCGGAAGTTTTTAGAGAAAAAGATTCGGTTTTTATCACCAAACGCGCTTTGGCTATAACAGTAAGGGACAATGATTCCATCTACATGCATGCAGATACCCTGCAAATTACAGGGAAACCTGAACACCGCATCATGAAAGGTTTTTATGACGCCCGCATTTACAAAAGCGATATGAGCGGTAAGGCCGATTCCATTTACAGTGATGAAAAAATTGGCATAACCAAAATGCTGCGCAACCCCATTATGTGGAGCGGTGAAAATCAAATGACCGGCGACACCATTCATTTACTATCAAACACGGTTACTGAACAACTCGATACGTTAAAAGTGTTCAACAATGCCTTTTTGGTTCAAAAAGACAGTTTGGGATACAATCAGGTGAAAGGCGATGTTCTCATTGGGCTCTTTACTGAAAACGAACTCGACACCATCAACATCAACCGAAATGCCGAAGTCATTTTTTACACCCGTAATGACGACGACGAACTTATCGGTATCAACCATACCCGTTCAAGTGCCATACAAATCACACTTAAGGAAGAGGAAATAGAAACCATCAGGT
>NZ_JCBCCK010000487.1:0-3269 GCF_059864935.1 Planktosalinus sp. | reverse complement strand
CACTGAAATTGAATCCAGCTACCAGTTCCTCTTGCTTGTGGCTCCGGTGAATATGCAAGAGATACGCGAAACCTACTTTGAAAGCAATTTTAAAGAGTTGCATGAGTATCAGTACCGCCTGCTCACCATTGACCCTGACCTACTCAAACGAAAACTCTTTAACCTGCGCATTGACGAGATTGACGACCCCGCCCTGTCCTTTATTTTTAAGGAAAAAAGGGGAGAACTCGATATGCAGATCAGCATGCTCAATGAACGCGGAAACAAAAACTTCTTTTACAACAGCATCCGCCTCTATCAGGTGGTGGAAAAAGAACTCAGGGAAGAAGCCCTGAAAATCCTGAATGACCTGCCCGAAGAAACCGGTGTCCCGGGTGATAAACAGATTGATGCCAAGGAATTCCGTGCTATGGCACATAAGGAGTTTGAATACTTCCGCGAGCAGGACCCTGATTTTAAAAGCAAGATACACATCAGGGAAGACGTGAATGTGATTATGGTTTCGCGAGGTGAGCTCTATATACCCGCAGACTACACTATGAGCCGTCGTGAAGCCGAAGCCCTGATTCAGCACGAGGTGGGCACACATGTACTCACTTTCTATAACGGAAGCCGGCAACCCCTCAGTCAGTTGTCGTCCGGTCTGGCGCATTATGACCCCTTGCAGGAGGGTATTGCCGTACTGGCTGAATATTTTACAGGCGGGTTGAGTGTCAACCGTTTGCGCACCCTTGCCGGTCGTGTCATTGCCGGTGCAGCGCTTATTGAAGGAGGTGACTTTCAAAGCATTTTTAAACTGCTTCACCAAACCCACGGTTTTTCCAGGGAACGGGCATTTAACATTACCTGTAGGATCATGCAGGGTGGCGGATTTTTAAAAGACATTATTTATCTAAAAGGCTTGGTGAAGCTTATCAACTACCTTAAAGATGGAGGCGATTTAGAGTCCCTGCTTTTGGGTAAATTTGCGCTGAGGCACCTCAACGTGATCAAAGACCTTACCGAGCGTGAGATTCTCAAACCCACTGCCTTGAAGCCGCGCTATATGGAATCTGAAGGCTATGAAAAAAAAATAAAAAAAATCAGGGAGGGCATTGCCCTTTCACAACTCACAACATCATGAAAATATGCTTTGTATTAAACGATATAGCTACTGAAAAAAACGGCACTTCAGTAGCGATCATGACCAAGGCCCACCAAATGGGTCATGAGGTGTTTGTGATGGATGTTGGTGGCTTTACGCTTTACAGCTATACTCCAATGGATATTACTGCATATACCATTCCCGTAAAACCACACATAAAATCCCCCGGCCAATTGCTGGAAAAGCTTAAGGAAAGTCATTTCAAGAAACAAACCCTAAATGCCACAGAACTGGATGTCCTTTTTGTAAGGAACAACCCCACTGAAGAAAGCCCCGAACGCCACTGGGCAGAAATGGCCGGTATCGCTTTTGGAAAAATGATGCAGCTTCAAGAAGTGCTTGTTTTAAATGATGCTTTTGCAATGAATAAAGCCTTTATAGATAAACTGTATTTTGAAGAATTGCCCGAGAGCATTAAACCGGCATCCATTGTCACACGAAATAAAAAAGATATCCTCGATTTCTGGGAAAAACATGATAAAAAAATGGTTCTCAAACCCTTGCAAGGCTCTGGCGGACAAGATGTTTACTTGATCGATGAAAATGAAAAAAACATCCACCAAATAATAGAAACCATTAACCACAAAGGCTATGTCATTGCTCAGGAATTCCTGCCCGATGTAAAAAACGGCGATGTGCGCATTCTTGTAATGAACGGCCGTATATTGGAAGAAGATGGCAAACAGGCCCTCATCAGGCGCATCAGTAATACCGAGAACGAATTTAGGAGTAATTTTAAAGTGGGCGCAAAAGCAGCCGCCAGCAAATTAACACCGGCTATGCAACACATTATACACGTTACTGCCCCAAAACTTATTCGTGACGGTTTGTTTTTTGTCGGCCTCGATGTAATCAAGGACAAACTCATAGAAATAAACGTCTTGAGTCCAGGTGGATTGGATCATTTTAAAGACATCAATTATCCCGATTTTACAACCACCGTGGTTGAAGCCATTGAGCGTAAAGTTACCTACAAAAGAATGTATAAAGGCTTATTGACAAACCGTGAATTGGCCACTATGGAATAACAAAAAGGATTAGAATTATGGAACATAAAGCAAAAAACACTTTTCCACGCATTATAGGAACTTATTCGGGTACCCGCAAAGGCCCGTTGTTGTTTATCACCGCCGGTATCCACGGCAACGAGCCCAGCGGTGTATATGCCCTGCAAAGGGTTTTTAGCGAACTCCAAAACTCCAAGCCTGACCTTGCAGGCACTGTGGTGGGCGTTACCGGCAACCGCAAAGGGTTGGAACAAGGCGTGCGCTATATTGACGAAGACCTCAACCGTGCGTGGACCGAGGAAAACATTAAAAACAACCGGAGAGAAACCCACGAACAAAAAGAAATGCACGAGATTATTGAAGTGCTTGAAAGCTTTTCAGAAACCCAATACACACGGCGCTATTTTCTGGACTGCCACACCATTTCCGCAGCGACACTCCCTTTTATTTCCGTTCAGGATGTGGGCGACAATGATACCTGGGCACATTATTTTCCCATACACATCGTGCGCGGGTTCAGCGATTTGGTGTATGGATGTATCGACCATTATTTGACCCGCATCGGGATGACGGGTTTTGTCCTGGAAGCCGGGCAGCACAAGAGCGAAACAGCTGTCTGTAATCAGGAAGGCCTGATTTGGCTGGCCATACAGGAAGCCTGCGGTTTGGATTTGCACCATATCGTGAGCTATCCCGATTGTGTGGAAAAACTCACCAAAAAACTCAAACCACCCCGCAAAACCTTTGAAATTGCCTACCGCCACGAACTGAAAAAAGACGACACCTTCAGCATGCAGCCCGGTTTTGAAAACTTTCAAAAGATTGAAAAAGACCAATTGCTGGCCATCCACAACGACAAGGAAATACGCAGCCAATGGGATGGGTATATCTATATGCCGCTTTATCAGAAACAGGGGGGTGATGGGTTTTTTGTGGTGCAGGAAGCGGATTAGAGGTGAGTGGGTAGCCGTGAGTGATGAGTGAAAAATGACTTTGGTCTGCAGGACTCCTGCCTTCGGCAGACAGGTAGGATGTAAGACAAAACTCATTGGCACTCTGCGTCTTTGCGGTGAAAACATGAGATTATTAGATTTTTATTTATCACCGCAGAGACGCGA
>NZ_JCBCCK010000476.1:0-4660 GCF_059864935.1 Planktosalinus sp. | reverse complement strand
ATGACTTGTTGTCTTTTTTCTTTGAAAATTTAACTAATCCATCCACTTTAGCGTGAAGGGTGTGGTCTTTTCCGGCATATACATTCTCACCGGGATTGTGAGTGTAGCCTCTTTGTCTTACGATGATATTTCCGGCAATGGCAGCTTGTCCACCAAAAATCTTAACCCCTAAGCGTTTTGATTCTGATTCCCTACCGTTTTTGGAACTACCAACACCTTTTTTATGTGCCATGGCTTAACTTTTTTTAAATTATTATTTTATTTGTTTTTCAGCAATTCTTTAGCTTGTTTCACCCACTCTTCAGATTCAATCTTATCGCGGGTAATGCCTTCTAAAGCTGAAAGCTGCTCTCTGTCTGCTGCTTTCAATTTACTGATTTGCTGGAATGTGTAAATTCCAATTTCGTTTAATTTTTCTTCATATGAAGGTCCAATTCCGTTGATTTGTTTTAAATCATCTGCGTCAGCCTTCAAAGCAGTGCCAATACTGTTAAAAAGCTTCTCAAGGTTGATCTCAATATTGCTTTCTTCTGCGCGGTTTTGAGCTCTTGACACCAAGTTATCGCTAACTTCAACTTCTTTTTTAGGAGCAGCTTTCTCTGCCTTTTTAACCGGAGCTTTTTTCTCAACTTTTGGAGCTGTAGCTTTTTCGGTTTTTTTAACCGGAGCCTTTTTCTCTACTTTTGGAGCAGTCTCCTTCTCTGCTTTTGGAGCTGTAGCTTTTTCTTCTTTCTTAGCTGCTTTTTTAGCGCCTGAAGTAAGAATACTTTCAATTACAATTTCAGAAAGATACTGACGGTGACCGTTGCTTTTCTGGTAGCCTTTACGTCTTTTCTTTTTGAAAACGATTACTTTGTCACCTTTAAGGTGTCTGGTGATTTTTGCCCCTACCTGAGCTCCATCTATAGCCGGGGCGCCAATCGTGATGCTGTCACCTTCGCCGATAAGAAGCACATTGTCAAAAGAAACAGATGAACCTTCTTCTTCAGCTAAACGGTGAACAAACACTTTTTGGTCTTTTGCAACTTTGAATTGCTGCCCTGCTATCTCTACAATTGCGTACATAGCGTGTGGTTTTATATTTACTGATTAAGCGTTAGAATTTTCTGAACGCGGGCGCAAATATACATCTAAATTGTGAATATACAAATCGTTTATACTTTTTTACAACTCCAAATCTTTGGTGTGCCTGGAGTTCCAGGAATCCTTAAGCAATTGCATAAAGGCCAAGGTTAAAATAAAAGAAGTAGCAAGACCCATAATGACAACCGAAACCACCAACACAAACGAAGCATTGTTTAATTCAACATTCCAGTCGTTCATAATGTGATTGGCAAATTCGGCATCAATATGGTAAATATATATGGCCATTACAATTCCAAATACCACTGAAGCAAACACACCGCTCATTAAGCCCGTCCGAAATCCTTTCTCGTACTTAAATTTTTTATGTAAATCTTTATAGGATTTAATGGAATGAAAAATTCCAAAACCAAAAATAACGCCATTGAATGCACTCAAAACGGTAATGGTATGCAATCCAAAAGCCCTAAGAACCAAAAAATAAACAATTAATAATATGGTAATTAGAACGCCGAATTTCATTGAATGTTTTGTCATGATTTTAAAATTTTGGGTTAGTTGATTACTAATATCGATAAATCTAAACATATTTAACGCTAATACAGTGTTAATTTTTTAACTTAACAGACTTATATTAAATGTTAAAAACTAAATTTGTGTCAGCTCAAACTGTAACAAATTTGAGCGTTTGATAACTAATAGAACCGTAAATAATAATCAAATTAATTCACTATGAAAAAAACTATTTTTAGCATAGCCATGTTGCTTGTTGCTTTTATTGTAGTTCAGGCTCAGCAAGTAGCTTTTGAAGAATATACACTTGACAATGGCCTGCACGTGATTTTACATCAGGACAACACTGCTCCGGTGGCGATAACCTCAGTACTCTATCAGGTTGGAGCCAAAGACGAGGATCCTGAAAGAACAGGGTTTGCCCACTTTTTTGAACACTTGTTGTTTGAAGGAACCGAAAATATTGAAAGAGGTGAGTGGTTTAAAATTGTTTCCTCTTATGGAGGATCAAACAATGCCTACACCACCGATGATGTTACCTATTATTATGAAATTTTCCCCTCAAATGCTCTTGAGGTTGGACTGTGGATGGAGAGTGAGCGTATGTTGCACCCCATCATCAACCAGATAGGGGTGGATACCCAAAATGAAGTGGTAAAAGAAGAAAAACGTTTGAGAATCCTCAATCAGCCCTATGGAAGATTAATCGAGCATGTCAAGAAAAACATGTTCAAAAAGCATCCATATCGTTGGTCGCCTATTGGAAGTATGGAGCACCTGGATGCTGCAACGCTTGATGAATTCCTTGCATTTAATGAAAAGTTTTATGTGCCCAACAATGCCACTCTTGTAGTAGCGGGCGACATCAATGTGCCGGAAGTAAAGCGAATGATTCAGGATTATTTTGGGCCCATACCCAGAGGCAATGAAGTTCCGCGTGTCAATATAAAGGAAGATCCCATCACCAAGCAAATTGATGCTGTGGCCTATGACCCCAACATACAGATTCCAGCCATTGTTCACGCTTACAGAACACCATCAATGACCACCCGAGAAGCACGTGTGTTGGATATGGTTTCTACTATCCTTAGTACCGGAAGAAGCTCAAGGTTGTACAGAAAACTGGTTGACGAACAAAAAATAGCTCTTCAGGTGGCAGCATTTAGCTTTTCACAGGAAGATTATGGAATGTACATCACCTTTGCATTGTCATTAAACAACGCACCGCTTGAGGACATCACCAAATCCATCGACGAAGAAATTGCCAAACTTCAAAACGAGTTGATTTCTGAGGAAGAATTCCAAAAACTTCAAAATGTGGTTGAAAACAATTTTGTAAATTCAAACGCAACCGTTGCCGGTATTGCAAATTCGTTGGCTATGTATCAGCGTTTTCACGGAGACACCAACCTGATCAATACCGAAATAGAAATTTACCGCTCTATCACCCGTGAGGAAATAAGAGAGGCTGCTAGAAAATACCTCAATCCAAACCAAAGATTGAGATTGGAATATTTACCTGAAAATGATGAACAATAAAAAATTAATAAAAATGAAAAACTACATACTTTCCATAACCGTTTGTTTACTTTTTATTGGTTTTGCAAACGCACAAATTGACCGCTCAGAAAGACCTGTGCCGGGTCCTGCTCCAACCATTAACCTCGCCACACCTCAATCATTTGAATTGAATAACGGAATGAAAGTAATGGTTGTGAGAAATACCAAACTTCCCAGAGTGAGAATACAATTACTTATCGACAACCCGCTTTATGCTGCAGAAGACAAAGCCGGTGTTGAGTCCATTTTGGCAACAATGCTGGGTAATGGCACAACAAGCATTTCCAGAAATGATTTCAATGAAGAAGTTGACTTTTTGGGTGCAAGTATCAATTTTGGTGCTCAGAGTGGTTTTGCGAGTTCGCTTTCAAAATATTTCGAACGTATTTTCGAACTCTTTGCAGATGCCGCCATCAACCCTTTACTGGATGAAGAAGAATTTAACAAAGAAAAGGATCGTGTTTTGGAAAACGTAAGAAGCAGTAAGAGAGATGTTTCCAATGTTTCACGACAGGTGTCAACAGCTTTGCTTTATGGCAGAAATCACCCCAAAGGTGAGTTTACCACTGAAGAGTCTGTACAAAACATCACTTTTGCCGATGTAAAAAATTATTACAATAACTTTTTCTCTCCCGAAAATGCCTATCTGGTGGTAATTGGCGACGTTGAATTTTCAAAAGTACAAGCGCTGGCCAATATGTATTTTGCCAATTGGCCTGAGAGAACGGTAAAAAAAATCACCTATTCTGATCCTAAAGATCTGCCCGGCATGCAAATCAACTTTGTGGACATGCCCAACGCCGTGCAGTCTGAACTTGTTGTTGAAAATGTGGTCAACCTAAAAATGAGCGACGCCGATTATTTTCCTGTACTTATCGCAAACACCATTCTTGGCGGCGACTTTAACAGTTACCTAAACATGAACCTTCGTGAAGACAAGGGCTGGACCTATGGAGCCCGTTCTTCAACCGGAGCCGGCAAGCACGTGACCAGTTTTTATGCTACAACAAGCGTTAGAAATGCAGTGACAGACAGTGCAGTTGTTGAAATGATTAAGGAAGTTCGCAACATTAGGGAAAAACTTGTAACTAACGATCAACTTGCTTTGGCGAAAGCCAAATTTACCGGCAATTTTGTAATGGCCCTTGAACGTCCGGAAACCATTGCCAATTATGCACTAAACATTGAAACCCAAAACCTGCCGAAAGATTTCTATGAGAATTACCTAAGAAAAATCAATGCAGTAACTGCTGAAGACGTAAAACGTGTGGCCAACAAATACTTTAACATAGACCGGGCTCGCATAGTTGTTGTTGGCAAAGGATCTGAGGTGCTTGAAGGCTTAAAAAACATTGACAGAGGTGACGGTTCAAAAATACCGGTTCGTTATTATGACCCATACGGCAATGAAGTGGAAGAACCCAATTACAACATTGAAATGGATGCGTCTATCACCAAAGAGGCAGTTTTGAATAGCTATTTTGAAGCTATAGGCGGAAAAACT
>NZ_JCBCCK010000449.1:0-1098 GCF_059864935.1 Planktosalinus sp. | reverse complement strand
GCAACGTTGTTTCCGTTTAAATCATTTCCAAACAGTTCAATTACCGTAACGGTTCCTGCGCCTCCTTTTATGTAGAGGTTTTCAGCACCGGCTGTATTGGGGTTGTTTAAAATTTCCTCAAGTTCGGGAGGCATATTGTTTTTAAAGGTGTTGACGGCGGTTCCGTTGAAATTTAACATAAATGAAGACTCGATACGTTCTTCTCCATCTCTTGTTGAGCGGTCATCAACACCCGGATTTGGGTCATCGTGGGAGTAAATAATCTCAATGGTTGGTCTGGCCATATTCACTAGAAGTGTGTTGCCCTGATTTCCTAAGGCTTCAGCAATAAAGTAGATTCCTCTAAAATGATTTTTGAAATTTGTATTGTTGAGTAAAACATCACCACCCTCCTGATCAAATATTTTTTGTTTAAAAAACGCTATAGCCTCTTCACCCAGTTCAACCCTAAGTTGTGGCGCAAGTCTTTCTTCATCATCTTCACCGGGGTTCAGAACTACAGCATTTGGAGAGGGCAAAAATTCATCCGCTTCATACAAAAGTTCACCTAAAAAGGATTGAAAAAGAGGTCCTTGATTTGAATAATAATTTTGAGGGTCATTAAACCCTGAATTAGGATCAAGGTCTCTCAAAAAGAATTTTGACTCATATATGGAAAGCTTAATAGGTGAATTGCCATAAATGGAATCTAGTGTGTATGTCACATCATCGCCTGTTCCTGTTGAGGTGCTAAAATAAGGAATGGACAAGATGATGCGTTCAATCTTGGGGTTTTCACCAAAGGATGGGTTGGTTTGCGGCATGGTAACCTGAGCAAGAATACTGGCTTCGGTTTTTCCGAAAACATCATCGTTATAAACGCCAAGTTGATACACCGGTAAATTATTAGTTTGCACCGGATGTGCCCTTCTGCTATAGGCAACAACGGTGGCTTCATCATAGAGGTCAAACTCAAAATTGGGGTCGTTGATAATATCACTGCCCACTGTACTGAAATCTTCCTGGCAGGCACTAAATGATAAAATAATGAGGGTAAACCCTATAAAAGTGAGAAATGCTTTATTTAAATTCATTTTTAATTCAGAGATAAAATAATTG
>NZ_JCBCCK010000429.1:0-1096 GCF_059864935.1 Planktosalinus sp. | reverse complement strand
GTACATAGAAATCATAGTCGGTATCGTCATCCAGGCCGGAAGCCGAAGCAGTAGTAACACCGGTAGCAGTGGTGCCACTGTCAACAGGGGTGTCAGTTAACGGGTCATCGCCGTCTTCCATGACAACCCAACTGTAGCCATCGGTTTCATCCGGTGAAGCAGTCCAAGAAATATCAGCAGTAGTAACAGTTACATTGACTAACGTTAAGTTGGTTGGAGGAGCACATACTAACACTATTTCATCAGTAGTAAAGCTTAATGGACCTGCCCAAGCGCTTAAATTACCACTACCACAATTTGTTTGTACATAGAAATCATAGTCGGTATCGTCATCCAGGCCTGATGCCATTGCTGTAGTAATGCCTGTCGCAGTAGAACCACTGGTAACCGGTGTGTCAGTTAACGGGTCATCGCCGTCTTCCATTACTATCCAATTGTAACCATCGGTTTCAGTAGCTGAAGCTGTCCATGAAAAATCTGCAGTAGTTTCAGTTACCGAAACAAGTGTCAATGCAGTGGGTGCATCACAAACAAAAGTTTCAACAACTTCAAAATTGTCTATATAAAAGCGCAAGTCCGGAGTTGATCCTTCTCGATACGCATAAAAGCCAATTTTTACAACACCTGAATAGCTACTTAAATTAATTTCTTCAGAAATTCCTCCGTCAGGTATGTTCAGGTCATCATAAGTTTGAACAATATTTAGATCAGACCAGGTGGCACCATCATCAGTTGATACAACCACTTGAACATAATGACTACCCATTGTAGTCACGGGGCTTGTACCTGACCAGGGAATAACAGAAACATCAAAGCGCAACTCAGGCTCAATGGCTGAATCGAGGTCGATGGAATGTGAAATCAACCAGTCAGTGCTTCCAGCAGATGAATACAGGTTAATATAGGCCGCATTACCGTTTGGATGTGCTGCATTATTATTATAATTTAGAGCCCCCCAACCACCGTCTGCAACAGTTACAGTTGTTGACGCAGTTAAACTTCCGGTCCCTTCAGACCAACAAGGCATGTTGACGTTAGTATTATAATTAAAAGTTGCATTCCCAAAATCCTCCATAGAAGTTGGGACTGTAGTTGC
>NZ_JCBCCK010000415.1:0-4676 GCF_059864935.1 Planktosalinus sp. | reverse complement strand
ACAAATCACCAGCGGTGCCAATGCCATCGCGCAAATGGCAACCATAGCTGCACTGGAAGCCCCGGTGAGCAGCATTCAATATATGATAGACGCATTTAAGAGCCGTCGCGAACTCATACTGGATTTGCTAAACGAAATTCCGGGACTGAAAACCAATACACCCGAAGGCGCCTTTTATGTGTTTCCTGATGTGACTTCTTTCTTCGGAAAAACCGTCAAAGGCAAAACCATCAACACTGCAGACGACGTGTCCATGCTGTTGTTGGAACACGCATTGGTAGCCACCGTCTCCGGCGAATCCTTTGGCGACCCCAATTGCATCCGAATTTCTTATGCCGCTTCTGAACAGGAAATCATGGAAGCTATTAAAAGGATGAAAGAAGTGCTGACGTAAATTGTCTTTCAGTTTTTTACCATTTTAACTTGTAAAAAAATTAGTGATTAAGCAAATTAAGATAAAACTGGTTTTTTTCGAACTCATTGCTCTAATTTTTTTGGTTAATGGGTTACAAAGATTGTATTTGGGTTCCCAAGGATCAAAATTAGACGCCTTAGTAAATGAGAACTGGGAAAAATTTGGGTCTCTATCCTCAATTACCATTGGGCAATTTCTCGCTAACAGGGCTTACTGGACTTTTGGATTTTTATTATTGGCATTAATAACTGTCGGAATAATTAACTGGAAAAAGAATGTTGGCATTATTAACTCAATTATACTTTTAATAATCACATTTGGAATTATTATATCAGGCTTTTTTTTAGAAGGGCTT
The DNA here is from genome assembly GCF_059864935.1 of Planktosalinus sp. Classification (NCBI taxonomy): domain Bacteria; kingdom Pseudomonadati; phylum Bacteroidota; class Flavobacteriia; order Flavobacteriales; family Flavobacteriaceae; genus Planktosalinus; species Planktosalinus sp. Next base: position 3,906 of record NZ_JCBCCK010000415.1, on the reverse strand, counting down.
ATTAATCGATATCTAAATTACTTTTGTGGTCTTTTTGCTGAAAGTTATAGCATTTCATTTTTGATTGGAGGAACAATCTTAACACTAATTGGATTTTCCATTTTATGGAAAACAATCTACTGGAAAAAACTAAAAACTTGAAACAAGACACGAGCTCAGCGAACTGTGCGAAGCAAAACCTGAAATCTTACCTATTCCTCCAAAAGAAAGGCGTCAGCAAAATCAATACTGTAAAAAGCTCCAGACGACCCACAAGCATCAGGAACGTAGCCCACCATTTTGCTAAATTTGGTATAGAATAATAACTGTAAACAGGGCCCAAATCACCTAATGCAGGACCCACATTGCCCAAAGTTGAAACAGCTCCTCCTAAAGCAGTTTTAAAATCAAGGCCTAACCAAGAAAATACGGCTACTCCAATTATAAACATAAGAATGTAAAAGATAAAAAAGGCCAGTATATTGAAAACGATACTTTGCGGAATCGCCTTTTGATTGTACCTCACAGGAAGGATGGCATTGGGATGAAAAGAACGTTTAAACTCCATGATTCCGTTCTTGATAGTAATTAAATGCCTGACAATTTTCATTCCCCCTGCGGTTGATCCGGCAGAACCACCCAAAAACATCAGGCCAAAAAAGAACATGGTTAAAAAAGGTGTCCATAGCGTATAATCTGCTGTAACAAACCCCGTTGTTGTTACAATAGCCAAAACCTGAAAGAGAGAGTGTCTAATGGCATTTTCAAGTTCGCCATAAGCCATATTGTGTTCAAGTGAAGAAATAGACCAATCAGCTTGAAAGTAAGTCACAATCGCAACTAAAATTGAAAAAACCAAAATAAAAGAAGCATAGAGTTTAAATTCTTCATCAAATAACACCCTTTTTATTTTTCCTTTAAATGCAAAGTAGCTCAAAACAAAGTTTGTTCCGGCAATAAACATGAAAGCTATAATGATGTACTGGATCATTGGGTTATCATTCCAATGTGCAATACTGGCATTTTTGGTAGAAAACCCTCCCGTTGCCATAGTACTCATCGAGTGATTTATGGCATCAAAAAGAGTCATTCCGGCAAGTTTCAACAATATAGTTTCAATTACAGTATACCCAAAATACAACAACCAAAGTCGTTTTGCAGTGTCAGTAATCCGTGGATGAAGTTTATCGCTGTTTGGCCCCGGGGCTTCTGCGGCAAAAAGTTGCATACCGCCAATGCCTAATAGCGGGAGGATAGCAATGGCTAAAACGATAATGCCCATACCTCCAATCCAGTGAGTAAGGCTTCGCCAAAACAAGATACTTTCAGGCAAACTCTCGATGTCGTTTAAAATGGTGGCTCCCGTAGTGGTATAACCGCTCATGGTTTCAAAAAACGCATTGGTAATCCCGGGAATGGCCCCTGTAAACAAATAAGGCAAGGTCCCGCTGAGCGCCATGATGAGCCAGCCGAAGGTTACGATGACATAACCCGCCCGTTTTTTGATTTCCTTTTTGTGCTTTCGCGTAAGCATAAAAACCACAAACCCGATGCAGATTGTAATTAAAGCTGATTGCAGTATTCCGCTAAAGGCACCATCGTTGTAATATATGCTAACGGCTGAAGCGACAAGCATGGAAACACCATTAAACAACAAGAGCAACCCCATAAAATGGAGGATGATTTTGAAGTTTAATTTGCTGATTATTGACATTTAATTGAAGTATTTTTCAACCTTACTGATGGCATGCGGCAAACAACAAACTACAACCCTGTCACCATTTTTTATTATAAAGTCCGGGGTGGCTATAAGACCAATCCCGTCTCTAACCACTCCTCCAATAATTGCAGATCGGGTAAAGTTGAGTGATTTTATTGTTTTTTCAACCACAAAAGATTTTGATGAAACCACAAACTCAAGTAACTCGGCATTCATATTGGTGAGCTTGGTCATCGCCACTACTTCACCTTTTCTGATGTAACGGAAAATATCATTGGCCGCAAGCAGCTTTTTGTTGATCAGGGTGTCAATGCCAATGGACTGTGAGAGCTGAAAATAATCCATATTTTCAACCAGTGCTATGGTTTTCCTAACTCCTTTAGATTTTGCCACCAGGCAGGACATAATGTTGGTTTCGCTGTTCCCGGTAACCGAAATAAAGGCATCCATATCACTAATGGATTCTTCCTCTAACAACTCCACATTTCGGCCATCAGTATTGATCACCAAGACGTTTGGCAATGAATCGGCCAGGTCAAAGGCTTTTTGCTTGTTGCTTTCAATGAGTTTGACTTTAAAATGACTTCGGCATAGTTCCCGGGCAGTTTTAAACCCGATTTTACTCCCGCCAAGAATCATCACATTTTTAATTTCTTCCCTGATTTTTCCCGTAAGGAAATAAACCTCTTCCACCCCATCGTGAGTGGTGAGAAAATACACCTGATCGCCTTCTTTATAAACGGTGTCCCCTCTTGGTATCAATGTGTACTGTGTTCCAAAACGCTGAATGGCTATGGGGATAAATTCAATACCGGGATAAACCTCAGCAGCTTCTTTTACCGTTTTACCCACAAAGGAGGCTGTGCGGGGCAGTTTGATTCCAAACATGGTCAAGGCACCGTCTTCAAACTGATAGGTATTGCTGAAAGCACTTTGTTTGAGCAGTAATTCAATTTCAGATGAAGCCAGTGATTCCGGTGAAATCAACTCATCGATTCCAAACTTGGAGAACCCGATTTCATCTTTATTTTTAATCCATTCGGTGTTTGAGATTCGCGCGATGGTTTTTTTGGCACCCATTTGTTTGGCAATAAAACAAGCGGTGATGTTGGTGGTTTCGCTTGAAGTTACACCAATGAGCATATCGGCTCTTTCTACCTGGGCTTCTTTTAATATGGAAATAGAGGTACAATCGCCTTTCAACACCCTGATGTCAAGATGAGCCTCGGCATAGGATAAATTGTCCTTAACGTTATCGATGAGAATGATGTCCTGAGATTCATAGGAAAGTAACTTGGCCAGATGAAATCCTACTTCTCCTGCTCCTGCAATGATTATTTTCATAAGTTATAATCGAAAAGAATTACAAAGTTAGCATAAATATGGGCAGATTTTTAGAAATCTTTAAAATAAATAAGGTCGGAAAAAGCGGGGTGAAAATACTATATTTGCACAAACTATTGAGATGAGCGAGAAAGTAAAGCCATACAAAGAATCACAACTGAACAAAAAGCAGCAGGTGGAGCAAATGTTTGACAACATTTCCGGGAATTATGACGGGTTGAATCGGGTGATTACTTTTGGAATTGACCAAAAATGGCGAAAAAGAGTGGTGAAGTATGTGACAAACACCAAACCTGAAAGTGTACTTGACATTGCCACAGGCACCGGAGACCTTGCCATCAATTTTTCAAAGTATGACATTCCCCGCATTGTGGGCTTTGACCTTTCTGAAGGCATGCTTTCCATCGCCCGCAAAAAAGTGGAAAAGAATAACGCCGCACGGCGCATTGAGTTCATTCAGGGTGATTCTGAAAACATGCCTTTTGAATACAACAGTTTTGATGCCATTACGGTGGCCTTTGGGGTGAGGAATTTTGAGGATCTTGAACAGGGCTTGAGTGAAATTTTAAGGGTGTTGAAACCCGGAGGTGTATTTGTGGTGTTGGAAACTTCAGTGCCCACCAAATTTCCGTTTAAACAAGGCTATTTTTTTCACACCCGTTATGTGCTGCCATTGGTGGGAAAACTCTTCTCAAAAGACAAAGTGGCCTACAATTACTTAAGTGAAAGTGCCTCAGTCTTTCCTCATGGTGAGGACTTCAACAATATTTTGAGAAAAATCGGGTTTAAAGAAGTGAAAAATAAACCGCAAACCTTTGGGGTTGCAAGTATCTACTTAGCTTCAAAATAGATTTATGAAGAAC
>NZ_JCBCCK010000413.1:0-4050 GCF_059864935.1 Planktosalinus sp. | reverse complement strand
TACTTCAAGACCTAAATTTTCAATAGAATAGGTTTCAAGTTTAACTAATTTCACCGGCACAACAAGCTCTCTACCATTTCTTTCGATGCTCACCTGTACCACTTCATTGGGCCTTTTGGTTGTGAGATAGCCTGATAAATCTGAAAATCTGCTTATGCTGATGTTGTCCAGTTTTTTTATGACATCTCCTTTTCGCAATCCGCCCAGATCAGCTCCGCTACCTTTTTCAATATCAGAAATATAAACACCTTGCAAATTACCCGCTCCCAATTCTTTAGCCTCGTTTGAAGCCGGGTTCAACACCTGAATTCCCAAAATGGCTCTCTGAACATTGCCATATTCAAGGATGTCTTCAATGACTTTTCGGGTAACATTGGAGGGCACTGCAAACGAATAGCCGATAAATGAACCTGTTTGTGAGGTAATAGCAGTATTGATGCCAACCAGTTCGCCGTTTACATTTACCAATGCACCGCCACTGTTTCCTCGGTTTACGGCAGCATCAGTTTGTATGAAAGATTGCGGGTTGCCATCAAAATCACCTAAATTTCTAGCTTTTGCACTTATGATACCCGCGGTTACCGTAGAAGTCAAATTAAACGGATTTCCCACAGCAAGCACCCATTCACCAACTTTTATTGAATTTGAATCTGCGAATGGCACATAAGGCAAATCATTTTCGGTATTGATTTTTAAAAGTGCAATGTCTGTTCTTGGATCAGTGCCCACCAATTCAGCATCATAAGAAATGTTATTGTTGAGTACAACCTCGATTTGAGATGCATTGTCAATCACGTGGTTGTTGGTTACTATATAGCCATCAGGGCTGATGATGACTCCACTTCCTGACCCAACTATCTCACGTTGTTGACCTCTTCCGTAGAGGTATTCAAATATATTGGTGGGACCGGTGGTCACCGTTCGGTTTTTAATGTGTACTACAGCATTTACTGTTTTTTCGGCAGCAAATGTAAAATCGATGTTTGTGCCTTCAACAAAATTGGGGATTGAATAATTTGTGGGAATAAAACTGGTGATTTCACTCGGTGTAACACCCGAAACGGTTTCTTTTTCAACAAACATTTTGTATCCACCCAAGGTGATGACTCCCGAAAAAAGTGCAATAATAAATAAGCTTACATATTTCTTCATAGGTCTAAAATTTAAGTGTTTAAACATAATTTTTCGTAAAATTATTGGATTGTCACGGCAATTAAAATGCTTTTAACGGGCATTTAACAAGCCTCTTTCATTACCTTTGCAAGGTGCAATTTGACTTTTATAAATATCAAGGAACAGGTAACGATTTCATCATTATTGACAATCGGCAATTAACTTTTCCCAAAAATGATACCAAACGCATTCAGGCACTTTGCGACCGTAAATTTGGCATAGGAGCAGACGGATTAATCCTTCTGGAAAACCATCCCAACCTCGATTTTAAGATGGTTTACTTCAATGCTGACGGAAATCAAAGCAGCATGTGCGGCAATGGCGGAAGATGTCTGGTGCATTTTGCAAAACTTCTGGGAATCATCAATCAAAAGACATCATTTGAAGCTATTGATGGCATACACGAGGCTACCATAAATGAAGGAATTGTTTCTCTAAAAATGAATGATGTAGATTCAATTATAACTGAAAATGAGTATTCATTTTTAAATACAGGTTCACCACATCATGTAGAAATTTGCAATCAACTTGACCAACTGGATATTCAAACCGAAGGCGCAAAACTCCGCTTTGATAAATACGGAAAAGAAGGTGCCAACATCAATTTTGTAGAGCAATTAAATAATGACACTTTTTCAGTTCGCACTTATGAAAGAGGAGTAGAAGCAGAAACGCTTTCTTGTGGAACTGGAGTTACAGCTGTTGCCATAGCAATGCACAAAACAGGTAAAACAACTTCAGATAAAGTGATTTTAAAAACACCCGGTGGTGAGCTGAAAGTCACTTTTGAAGTTTCAGATTCAGGGTATAAAAATATTTATTTAATTGGTCCCGCAGTAATGGTTTTTAAAGGGGAATGGATATGATTCAGGGAGAAAAAATAAAACTTAGGGCACTTGAGCCGACTGACCTGGATTTTCTTTACCGGCTGGAAAACAACACCGAATTCTGGGAATATGGACACACTCAAACACCACTTTCAAAATTCGTTTTAAAACAATACCTCGAAAATTCATTCAGGGATATTTATGATGTAAAGCAACTGCGACTTGTGATTACTGATTTAGATGCCAAAGTAATCGGCCTGATAGATTTTTTTGATTTCGATCCAAAAAATAAAAGGGTAGGTTTAAGCATCATCATTGAAGATGCTGATCAACGCCGAAAAGGCTATGCTTTGGAAGCCATTCAACTGGTTTGTCATTATGCTTTTTCTAATTTAAATGTGCATCAGGTATATGCCAACATTTCTTCCGATAACAATAAGAGCTTGAAACTTTTTGAAAAGGCCGGGTTCAAGAAATCCGGTATTAAAAGGGATTGGAATTTTTATGGAGGTGAATTTAAAGATGAGGTGCTGTTTCAGTTATTCAATTCGAAAGAGTAATCTGTTAAGAATCTTACAATTTCTTTCTCCGGGCATTAAGTCAAACTATCTTTGCATTCTAATTTTCAAAAAAGAATGAAATTTCTCAAAAAGCATTTCTCAAACATCCTTTTCGGAATCTTTATTTTGCTTTTAATCATTCCTCAAACCAGAGCGCCCATTCAAGTGTTTTTACAGCGAATTATTGCTTTTAGTCCATCTACCATAAATGTTGAAAAGCGGGAAACACTGGCTGACTTTTCCTGGCGATTAAAAGAAGTCAATGGTTTGGGGGTCAATCTCCAAGAGTCTGAAAATCGTGTGATACTTATCAACCTTTGGGCAACCTGGTGTCCGCCTTGTATAGCAGAAATGCCCTCTTTGCAGAATTTATATGATGACTATGGTGAAAAGATGGATTTTTATTTTATTACAAGTGAAACTGAGCTAGTGATCAATGCTTTTATGGAAAGGCACAGCTATAATTTACCGGTATATCAACCACTGGATGATGCACCTATTCTGTTAAACTCAAGAGCACTTCCCACAACTTATGTCATAAATAAAAGTGGAGAAATTGTAATCAACAAAACCGGAGTGGCTAACTGGAACAGCGCAAAAACCCGTGAAATTCTGGATAAACTTATTGCGGAATAATTTAAAGACTTAAAACAATCAAGCGATGATCGATTTCAAGTTTGCTGAATTCAAACTCCTTTTGAATCCACCGCAATGATTTTTCGGTGTAAAAAATCACGTGGGTTGGGTCGTTTTTGTAATACCAGTTACCAAAATCTAAGTTTTCACTAAAAATATCGGTCATGCAATAAAGTTTCCCACCGGGTTTTAGAAGTGACTTTAGCAGCTGAAACTCTTCAAAAGGCTTGTGAAAATGTTCTATGACTTCGCAACAAACAATGTAGTCATAGTCTTGGTTGAGCATCGATTTATCGGGATGAAAGAAGGGGTCATACAAATTGAGTTTATAACTCTTATCATTTAAAACTTTAGTAATCACCGGCCCGGTTCCGGCACCAAAATCGAGTCCTATGCTATTATGAGGTTGAAAACTAACCTGAACAGCGTTGGTGATGGGAGAAACAAATTTTTGATAACGTATATCGTTAACATCATTGTTATGGGTTTCATAACGCACTTTTTCTGAATCGAAATCAGGAAAAGTTTCTCTGCTCCTTACAATTGAACCGCAATTTTTACAATCAAAAAAGCGGTGGTCTTTTTCAATGTGAATGGGTTTTTCAAGAATGGAATTACATAGGATACAGTTCATTTTATAAGTTGTGAAACAACTGAAACCCGGTTTACATCACCTCTTTGAGCTTTTTCAGTTTGGCTTTCCAAAGTTCAAGTTCGTCTTTGTGACGCTGAATGTTTTTGTGAACTTCTTTTACCATCGGGTTATTGTCGTCTACATATTGGAAAAAGCCAAGATTGTTTTCAAGCTGATTGATTTCCTGCTTAACTTCATCAATTCTTTTGGTGATAAACAT